>SYJG01000504.1 GCA_005798445.1 Planctomyces sp. | reverse complement strand
TCAGCCCCCGGACGTCTCAAATCTCAAATTTGAAATCTCAAAGAGTCCGGGGGCTGACGCCGCCCGGCTCGCCTGTTGAATTGGCGACACTCGACTCAACCCACGAAGCGAAAATCAAACAGTCCGAAGCTGTAGAACAGCTCGCTGCCGATTGCTCCGACGATCAGCAGCCACCACGTCGGAGTCGTTTCGCGCAGCGGCTCGAGTCGCCGCATCACGCGGTTGAACACGTCGATCATCGCCACGCCGACACCTGCGAAAACGGTCAGATTGACGAGCAGCACAAACCCCGAATGCGGCACCGCCACCGAAAAGAACCAGTTGATCGGGATCGACGCGATCATCGCCAACCCGCCCCAACTGGTTGTCACGAGAGCCGCCAGAAACGTACTGCTCAGCGGCAATCGCGATCCCGACAGACTATTGAGGATGTACAGCGCCGGCAGCGGGATACCCCAGGCCAAGCCCGCCGCCAGCGTGCAGCTCAACCCTTTGTGAACGACGTCACTGGCGTGGCCGAGCAGTCCCATCGTCATGCCGTAGGTCACGGTGCCAAATATTGCAGTCCCCATCAGCGACAGCCACACCCACCAACGGTAGCTCACCTGCCCCTCATTCCAAGCGACGGCAAACTCTTCAGGAGTACGCAGTGCCTGTCCGACATGAGCGATGCCTGACCTCAATTGTTCTCGCATGATCGGTCTCCTGAGGATGATGTCTCACCCATGAGACCGCGACTTCAGCAGACCATTAACGGCGAAACCGTCTCGCCCGAATTTCTCTTCCCACTGACGCCGATGGCCGACACAATCCGCCCACTTTGAAAGGATTCAAGGAGGAACCGCGAATGTCTCAAGAATTACGCCAATTGGTTGAGGCCACGCTCGTGCTAGAGCGAGATGCCGAACTCCGTTTGGCGAAGATTTTCGATTCCGTTTTGAACTCGTCGCCGTTTGTCGATCAGCCCAATTTCTCGGCGTTGTGCGACGAAGATTTGGCTCATCTGTTCGATCAATACGATCAACGGTTTCTTCAGGGAACCTGCCGACGGACACTGGAAGCAATGGGCAGCCCGATCGACTTCCGCGTCTCGCCGAGGATGACTCGTGCCGGCGGCAAAACGACTCGCGTGGTGCCGCGAGTCGCTCGCGGCTTGTCGCCCGTGCCGCGATTCGAGATCGCGGTCTCGTCCACGCTGCTGTTCCAAACGTTCGCCGATGTCGAGCGGCCGATCAAAGTCACCGGAGTGCTGTGCCACAATCGGCTCGAAGCCCTGCAACGCATCTTCGAGCACGAACTGATTCACCTCGTCGAGATGCTGCTGTGGCAAGCGTCCTGCTGCGGTGCTCCGAGATTCAAGGACATCGCCGGCCGTTTCTTCGGACACAAGGAATCGAATCATCAGCTCATCACGCCGGACGAACGAGCCCGCGAGAAATTCGGCATCCGTCCCGGCGACCGCGTGAAGTTTGAGATGGACGGCCTGCCGTACACCGGTGTCGTCAACCGCGTCACGAAACGAGCCACGATCCTCGTGGAAGACGCGCGCGGCCCGCGGTACTCTGACGGCAAACGGTACGCGAAGTTCTACATCCCGGTGGGAATGCTCGAACGCTGTGCGTAAAGTGCTCTTCGTTCGCGACCATTCGCACCGAAGGATCATTTAAGATGTCGATTCAGCGGTCCCGCCGAAAATTTTCTGCTGGCGAGCCGGCGGGCGTCAGCCCCCGGACGTCTCGAATCGCAAATTTCAAATCTCAAATTTCAGAACGTCCGGGGGCTAACGCCCTCCGGCTCGCCTGTTTCTCGGTTGCGATTGCGACGATCGCGTTGAGCATCTCGGCGTTCGGCGACGAACCAGTCGAGTACGAGATCACCGACTCCGATCGCGACCACTGGTCGTTCCGTCCGATCGCTCGGCCGGCGGTGCCAGCGGTGAGGAATCGCGATTGGGTCCGTACTCCGATTGATGCCTTCATCCTCGCAAAACTGGAAGCCGCCGACTGGCAGCCGAATCCGCCCGCCGCAAAACGCGATCTGCTGCGGCGAACGTTTCTCGATCTGACCGGCTTGCCGCCAACGATCGACGAACAGGACCGATTCCTCGCAGACGATTCGCCCGTCGCCTTCGAGCGACTGATCGACGACCTGCTCGCGCGACCCAGCTACGGCGAACGCTGGGGTCGTCACTGGCTGGACCTCGTGCGCTACGCCGAGACGAACGGCTACGAACGGGACGGCGCGAAGCCGAGCGTCTGGCGGTATCGCGACTACGTCATCGAAGCCTTCAACTCCGACAAACCGTATGACCGGTTCGTCGTCGAACAGTTCGCGGGCGACGAACTGCCAGACGCCTCGACCGAAACCCTCATCGCCACCGGCTTCCATCGGCTCGGCCCATTCGACGATGAGCCGGCCGACTTCGAGCAGGACCGCTACGACCAGCTCGACGACATCATTCGCACAACGTCGCAGGCGTTTCTCGGCATCACGCTCGGCTGTGCTCGTTGCCACAACCACAAGTTCGATCCGCTGACGAATCACGACTACTACCGCGTCGCCGCCGTCGTCAACACGCTCAAGCGACCGCAAAACGGCCGCACAGAACTCGACCTTCCGGCGGGGACGCTCGCTCAACGAGCCGCGCTGATGGATCGGGATCGCCGCATCGACGAGACCCGCAAACAGATCGCCGAGATCCGCGATTCGATTCGCAACGACTTCCTCGCTTCCGGCAAAAGTGCTCTGTCCGACGACGCCGTTGCCGCGTTCGGTATCGAACCGGACAAGCGAACGCCGGCTCAAAAAGAGCTGGTCGCCAAACAGGCACCACAACTCGAAGCAGAGTTGATCGCGGCGTTGCCAGTCGAAAAGCGGCAACGCATCAACGACCTCGAACAGCACATCGGGGGGCTGCGTGTCGCGACTCCCGATTTGCCGCGCGGCTACTTCATGACCGAGTCGACAGAGCCGCCACCGAAATCGTTTCTGCTGTTGCGCGGCCAAGCGTCCGCTCGTGGGCCGGAGGTCCAGCCCGCTGTCCCCGTCGTGCTGACACGCCAGCCGATTGCGATGGTCAATCGCACGACGACGCACGGCACCAGCGGCCGCCGTCTGGAGTTCGCTCGTTGGATGGCGAATGCCGACAACCCACTCACCGCGCGAGTGATCGTCAATCGAGTCTGGCAGTATCACTTCGGAGAAGGACTCGTCCGCACCCCCAGCGATTTCGGCATCATCGGCGAAACGCCAACGCATTCCGAATTGCTCGACTGGCTGGCTCATTGGTTTTCGCACGACGCCAACTGGTCGATCAAGAAGCTCCATCGGCTGATCCTGTCGAGCAACACCTACCAGATGAGCAAAGCCGATCATCCGGTCTACGGCGAACAAGACCCGCGCAACGTCAAGTTCTGGCGGTTCCCGTATCGACGGCTGGAAGTTGAAGCGATCCGCGACTCGATGCTCTCAGCCAGCGGCCAGTTACGACGCACGATGGGCGGGCCGGGCGTGTATTTGGAGATCCCGCCGGAGGTGCTCGCTGGCAACAGCGACCCGAACGTCGTCTGGCCGAAGTTCGATGAGGTCGCCTCGTCACGCCGCACCGTGTACGCCTTCGTGAAGCGAGCACTCGTGGTCCCGTTCCTCGAAGTACTCGACGTCTGTGACACGACCCGCTCGACGGAGCTGCGGAATCGGACAACGATTTCGACCCAAGCTCTGACGCTGTTCAACGGCGACTTTGCGAATCGGCAAGCACGACACCTCGCCGAGCGACTGCAACGTGAAGCGGGGGACGATCCGGTTCGGCAGATCGAATTGGCCTATCGGCTGACGCTCTGCCGATCACCAACGCACACCGAACTCGCCACGATGCGACGATTCCTGACCGACGCGAACGGTTCCGAGATTCACCGACAGGCTCTCGAACAACTCTGCCGAGTGATTCTGAATCTGAATGAGTTCGTGTACTCGAACTGATTCGTGGGGCAGGTTTCCAACCTGCCTTTTTTGCGTTCTACTGGCGGGCAGGTTAAAAACCTGCCCCACGATTCGACGTCGTCACCCACCCTCCCGCCGACCGAGGTGCCCACATGACATCCCGCCTGATTCTTGGTGTCGCTTTCGCCTTCAGCCTGTTTGCCAACTCCGCGTTTGCTCAGAACAAGATCGACGAAATGTCGCTCGATCGCTGGAAGCTGCTCCGCGAGGCCGAGCGGCATCAGATGAACGTCGCCGAGAAGTACTACCGCGAGCGGCAATACAAAATCGCACTCGGTGAGTACGAAAAGTTTGTGACGCTCTACGAGAAGAGCGAAGGCTCGTCGTTCGCACAGTTCAAATGGGCGATCTGCCAGATTCATTTGAAGAAGCTCAACACGGCGATCAGCGATGGCTTTCAGACGGTCATCGACTACTGGCCCGATTCGCAGGACGCTCCGAACGCGGCGTACTACATCGGTCGCTGCCAGAAAGAGATGGGGGAGCCGAAGAAGGCCAAGAAGTCGTACATGCAGGTGGTCTCGAAGTACGAGACGTCGCTCGCGGCGGTGTATTCGCTGTCCGATTTGATCGACCTCGCCGACGCGGAGATGGACGTCGAAGCCAAGGTCGCGACTTGGAAGAAGCTCGTCTACGACATCAAGCGGATTCCGGGGGATGCCAACAACCTCTGCGTGCAAGCGTCGATTCAGCTCGCTCAGCATTATTTTTCGGCCGGCCAGCCGGTAGATGGCGCGGCCTCGATCGCGACGACCTACAAGGAGAACTCGTTCCCGTATCACCTGTGGTATTACTGCCGGACTCCGATCGGACAACTTGCTTCGGACGCAAAGACCAAGGACAAGGCTGACAAGTCCGCCGACGGCTGCGTCGCCGCAATCCGCGAACGGATCCCGACAGACCTCACCAAGGAAGAGGACAAGAAAAACGCACGCGAGTGGTCGTACTACATGGCCGACATCCACGCCTACTCGCGCCGCGACGACAAGGTGATCGAGGCCTATCAAGCGATCATCAAGCAGTACGGAGTCGATGACCCGACGTTGCAACGCTTCGCCGATTGGTACAAATCGGTGTTGAAATACGACGACGCTCGGAAGCTCTACGGCCAGTTCGCCAACCGTCCGGAGGGGCTGAGCCAGATCGCTTGGAGCTTCGTCCAACAACAAAAATACGACGACGCGGTCGCTCATTACCGCCAAGCCGCCGGCCTCGACAGTCAGAATCAACCGAAGTGGAACGAAGCGATCGCCGTCGCGTATCGCCACGGCAGCCGTTGGAAAGAGGCGATCGACGCCTTCACCGAGAACCTCAAGATCGACGCCGCGAACACGGAGAAATGGTTGTGGTGGATCGCCATCACGCAGCGCGACGGCGGCATGTACAAGGAGGCGATCGGGACATTCCGGCAATGCACGAACTTCCCGGAGAACACCAAGCAGATGGCGTGGTGCCATCGGCATCTCAAGGAGTGGAACGAGTCGATCATCCTCTACGGCCAAGTCACATCGAGCGCCCCCGACGCTCCGTGGGCGCTCTACCAAATCGCACAGGTTCGCGAGGCCTCCGGCGACAACGAAGCCGCGATCAAGGCCTATCAAACCGTCTGCAAGAAGTTCCCGAAGGATGGCCACGCGGCTCAGGCACACGCTCACTTGCAGACCAAGTACAAAATTAACGTCACGCTCGGTGGCGCGGCCGAAGAGTGAACCACCATTTTGGTAGCCACGCTCACAGAGGGTGGTCTGACTTCTGCTCTGATGTATTACCCACCGAGCATCTGTCGCACCTTATTGCGTGTCTCGTCGATTAGTTTTGTCGGCATGTGACCGAGACGGCGAGAAAGTATCTTCTTTGCAAGCGTCGTCGGCTTTGTCCATTTTATTGCCGACTCCATTTTCAGGCCGGCAGGTAGCCGTCCATTGTGCGAAACTTGGTGATGCGTCGGAAACGGAAGATGTTTTAGAAGTCCGCCATGAGTGCGGAGAATGAACAGGCTGTCGAGCGTGAGCCACTGGTGGCGGAGAATGTGGAGCTTCGTCGGCAGGTT
>SYJG01000503.1 GCA_005798445.1 Planctomyces sp. | reverse complement strand
CCCTCTCCCAAAGGGAGAGGGAGAGAAAATCGAACTCAGCCGTTGGCAGTCGTACTGCCCCGTTCGCTACTGTCACTCGCACGAGCCGATTACACTCCCGCACCCAAACTTCGCCCACCTTTTTCGACGTGGAGAAATGCCCCATGCGATCGCGACGAGACTTTCTGACGTGGCTCTGTGTTGGTTCATTCGGCCTGTTCCTGTTCGCGGAAACCGCGTCCGCTCAGGACAAACCGCTGGTGCCGGATAAGAACCTCGAAACGGCACTCAAGGCCGAACTCAAGAAGAAGGCCGATGAGCCGCTCAAGGAAGAAGACCTCAAAAACGTCTTCTTCCTCGAAGCCAAAAAGAAAGAGATCGCCGATCTCACTGGCTTGGAAAAGTGCCCGAACCTCGCGCTCATCAATCTGTCGGGCAACAAGCTGGTGAACCTCGCTCCGCTCGCCGGACTGAGCAACCTGCAATCGCTCGATCTGTCCAAGAACCAGATTGCGGACATCGCACCGCTCGCCAAGTTGGAGAAGCTGCAATACCTGCAACTCGAAGACAACCAAATCGAGAAGGCCGACGCCGTCGCCGGTTTGATCAAGCTGCAAGCTCTTTACTTGTCGAAGAACAAAATCGCCTCGGTCGAGCCGCTGGCCAAGCTGGAAAAGCTGGCATCGCTGTACCTCGGCAACAACCTGATTGAGGACATTTCGCATTTGAAAGGCTTAAAGTGGGTCAACAACCTCGACCTGCGGGGCAACAAGGTGAAAGACCTCGCCCCGCTGTCTGGCTTCACCGAACTGCGTTTCACATTCCTCACCGGCAACCCGGTTGCCGACCTCGCCCCACTGATCGCGATGGCGAAAGCCGACACCGAAGGCCAACAACGCTTCGCCCCGTACTGGAAGCTGTACCTCGAAGAAAAAGACCTCAGCGACGCGGCCAAGAAGCAGCTTGAGGAACTGAAGAAGCTCGGTGTGCGGATCAATCCGAAGTAGGCCGTTTGCCATCTGGAACCGGCTGGGGAAGGATGCGATCTCATGGCATCACAAGCCGGCCTCGATCGCTTTTACGAAGACTTGGTGACCGCCGTTCGCTTGGACGGCGCGGTCTGTGCGATCACAAACGACATGGCCTGTGTCCGATACAACGTCGCGCATTCCACCAAAGATTGCGATCTCCTCTGTGCCACCGAGTCAGCCGAACTCTTTTTGAATCGGCTGGCTCAAACCGTGTTTGAGGGCGCGTCCTGTTCGTATCGCGGACATCTCACGCCTCCCCTGGATGCCCGTTGGATGCGCGGCGGTTGGACTTCGCATTTTGAATGGAAGTGGGACACAGGGTTCGCACATCTGGACGTCTTCGGCGTCGCTCCGCGAGCGAGTTCACCTTGGACGGGATGGCGACAAATAAGATTGGCTGTGTTGAGGTGTAGCGATGGACCAGCCATTCACGAGGATCGAAATTTTTTCACGTTGGACGGGATTTGCCGACCCTCCTTCACTCACTGAGAAGCTGACAATTCGCGCTTGCGATGAAAAGGTCCTCCGCGAAGTCGCTGTCGAAGAGCGTTGTGACGAAATTGATGTGGCGTGCGTCCAGGAGTTTGCGGTCGCATTGGGACGGCCCGTGCTGCCTGAGTTAACTCCGACTGCCTTTGACCAACCGATCGGCGTGATTCGGCAGCATTTTGAGTCTTTTTGCACCGACGATTCACCGTCCGTGCTTGTCCGGGTCACGGATATGGCAGGAGATGTGATCCTTCTCCGCAGCGAAAGCCAGCACGCCTTCATGCTGCCTCTGCAGTTCATCGACCCAGTGACAGATTCGGTTCAGAGCACCTACGACCCGCGACTCAGTCGAACCCTTGCGGCTCTGATGCCGAAAGGGTTCCTCAATCGTGAGCGACTCGCCGACTATGGCGGCATGTTCCAATTCGATCTTGAGCGAGCTCATCGCAGCGAGGCATTGGACGCAGGGACGGACGACGAAAAAGACCTGTCTTGCTCGTCAGAAGATGTCACGCCGGATGATCAACTCGACGAACTCGAGAAGCGGATCCATCGCCTTTTCAGCCGAGAAGAATCACCGGAAGAGTTTGAGGAAGCCGAGCAATCCGGAAACCATTCACAGCGTCTGTTCAAACGAATTCCCTTGAAGGAATTGGCGATGTTGCTTGAACGTGGAGCCGATCCAAATGTCGCTGATGATGCCGGCCAGACGACACTCATGCATGCGGCGTTTCCGCCATTCAACCGCGAACGATTCGATCTTCTGTGGAAAGCGGGCGCGAAGCTGGAAACACGTCGGAACGACGGTTTGAATGGCCTGCACTTGGCGTGCTCAGGCGGTGAGGCGGAGACCGCAGCGGTTTGGGTTGCTGTTGGTGCAGACGTCAATGCCGTTGCGACAGGTGGGGCGACACCACTCATGTTCGGTGCGAGCTGGGACAACATCGTCACGATGCTGTTGGCCCACAACGCCGCAGTGAACACCCGCGATGAAGATGGCTACTCGGCATTGGCGTATGCTGTTCTCAAGCAGAAACCAATCGGTGCGAAGTCACTATTGAATTCGATTCGAGCGCTACTCGCTGCTGGGGCTGATGTGGGCCTACTCGACAAGCAAGGTCTCTCTCCAATCGACCACGCCCGCCGAGTCCTCGCACGGGTGGACTTGGAGAAGGAATGTCTCCAGGCATTTATGGAGGCTCGGACCACCGAGGAACGCCATCAGTGGGAAGCAGCGAGAAAACAGCACGTCAATTGTCTTGAGCAGTACCGCCTTGAACATCCCGAAGACGAGTGGCTGACGAACACGGACTACGACAATCGCAAGCTGGCTATCGAGATCGTCGAATTGCTGACAACTGCGGTGAGAGGCGATTGAAACATCGGAATCACTGCGTCAGTTGTTCTTCGGCAGCCCTTCGATGTGGCCGATATTTTTGACCGGTTCCAGGATTGTGAGCACGTCGGCCAGCAGTTGCTGATCGAGCGGCAGTGCGGCCCACGCGGCCCATTTGCGGATGTTGTTGGGGTTCGCGCTGCCGGCGATCGTCGTCGTGATGTCGGGATTCGCGATCGAGAACTGCACGGCGAGTTGTGCGATGTCCACGCCGTGTTTCGTGCAGTGTTCGGCGGCGCGGCGGCAGGCTTCGCGCACGGCAAGCGGCTCTTTGTGCCACGCGGGGAGCGGCGAGTTCGTCAGCAGCCGAGCGGCGAACGGGCCGGCGTTCATCACGCCGACTCCTTTGGCTTTGAGGTACGGCACTAACTCGTCGGTGAAGCGGGTGTTTTGCAGGCAGTACTGGTTGTAGCTCAGCGCGCAGTCGAGATCGGTTTGATCGAGTACGAACCGGAACAGCTTCATCGGATAGCCGCTGATGCCGACGAACCGCACCTTGCCCGCCTGTTGCAGTTTGCGGAGTGCCGGCAGCGTCTCGTCCACGATCTGCTGCATCTCGACAAACTCGATGTCGTGGCACAGGCAGATGTCGAGATGATCGGTCCCCAGTCGATGCAGGCTGACGTCCACGCTCTCGGCGACGCGCTTGGCGGAGAAATCAAAATGCGCGAGGTCGTACCGGCCGAGCTTCGTGCAGAGCAGATACTGGTCTCTCGGCACGTCGCGCAGAGCGATGCCGGTCAAGACCTCACTCATGCCGCGGCCGTAGAACGGCGACGTGTCGATGAAGTTCAGCCCGCATTCCAGCGCGACGCGCACACTGCTGAGCGCCTCGTCGAGCTTCACGCTGCGAAATTCTTGTCCCAACGACGACGCTCCAAAACTGAGGATCGGCAGATTCAGGCCGGTGTGGCCCAGCGGTCGAGTTTGCATGTTGTCCGTCCAAGTTGGGGTTCGAGACACCAGCCAATGTAACCCGAAGCGCCAGAGAGGGCGAAGGCTCATCCGACTCCGTTGCAACGAAGCGACAACGAGCGTTCGCCCTCGCCAGCGCTTCGAGGTTGTGAGTTTTTCACCGTAAGCGCTTGGTGTTCGATTTCCCTGGCGGATTTTTTGCTCAGGGGCTTGGTGATTTGGTTGGTGTTGTATTTTCTTGCGACGTGGAGGTCGCGTTGGGTGGCCTTCGTTCT
>SYJG01000502.1 GCA_005798445.1 Planctomyces sp. | reverse complement strand
ATGACTCGACCCACCCTACAAAAACAGCCGAGTTCTTGAATCACTCCAAATACGTCGAACCGGTCGCGGCCAGTTCGTACTGCTTGACCGCGTCTGTGGCGCGGGCCTGATCGATTCGACCGCCGGTGACTTGAGCCGCGATCTGCCGTTGGAAATTCTCCAGGCATTGCTGCTTGTCGTATTTGGCGAAGCTGAGCATGTCGGCCACTCGGCTGCCGGCGATGAGCTTCGTGATGTGATACCGGCCGGCCGTGTCGATGACGACCTGAGCCTCCGTCGGATGGCCGAAGAGATTGTGGTGGCTTCCCATGACCTCTTGATACGCCCCGGTCAGAAACAGCGCGACGAAGTACGGTTGGTCATCGAACGTGTGCAGCTCCAATACTTGTTTGACGTCTTTCAGATCGACGAAGCGGTCGATACAGCCGTCGGAATCGCAGGTGACATCGACCAGCGTCGCGAAATCGGTCGGCCGCTCGTTGAGCCGATGGATCGGCATGATCGGGACGAGTTGGTTGATCGCCCACGAATCGGGAGCCGATCGGAAGACCGAGAAGTTGCAGAGATATTTCGTGGCCAGAATGCGTTTGAGTTCGTCGAACTCCGGCTCATCGGTCTCGGCTTGATGCGCGAGCTGCGAGGCTTTCGCGCAGATTTCCCAGAACAACACCTCTCCTTTGGCACGGTCTTCGAGGCTGACCAGTCCAAGGTTGAACTGCGTGTGGAGTTCGTCCTTCTGGTCGAGCGCGTCGTGGTAGTACTCGCGGTAGTTCTTGATGCTGACGCCGTCGAGCAGCGACTTGAGTTCGTAGATCACCTGCGGATCGTCGTCATCGACGGCGACGGTCGGGATGTCCTCGGCGAAGGTTTCGATCTCGTCCCGTATTTCCGTGACGAACAGCGTGTGGTAGGCGGTCATCACTCGGCCGCTCTCGGTGACGAGGTGCGGATGTGGCACCTGCTCGTCGTCGCAGACGGTCTTGATCGTGTAGACGACGTTGTTGGCGAACTCTTCGACCGAGTAATTCACCGAGCCGTCAAAAGTCGTCTTCGAGCCGTCGTAATCGACCCCCAGGCCACCGCCGATGTCGAGGTATTCGACCGCCACACGCATCTGCCGAATCTTGGCGTAGACGCGAGCCGCCTCTTTCATCGCGTTCTTCACACGTTTGACGTCGGTGATCTGCGAGCCGATGTGAAAGTGCAGCAGCTTCAGCGAGTCGATCTTGCCGGCCGCTTGCAGCAGGTGAACGCACTCCAAAATCTCGGACGTCGTCAGCCCGAACTTCGCCGACTCGCCGCCGGAGGAGGCCCACTTACCGGAACCCTTCGAGTACAGCTTGGCTCGCAGCCCGATCCATGGCAGCTCGCCGGTCTCGGCGGCGACCTTCAACGCCATCTTCAGTTCGTTGAGTTTTTCGATCACAAGGACGACACGCTTGCCGGCTTGCACTCCGAGCGATGCCAGCCGCAAAAACGCCTCGTCTTTGAAACCGTTGCAAACCATCAGACTGTCGGCCGGCTGTTCGAGCGACAGCGCGGCGTACAACTCCGCCTTCGAGCCGCATTCGACACCGACGCTTTGCTTCCGGCCCTCGCGGAGGAATTCCTCGACCACCTCGCGGCGTGGATTGACCTTCATCGGGAAGACTGGGAAATGACCGCCAGTGTAGTCGAACTGCTTCGCGGCCGACTCGTAGGCCAAGCACAACCGCTGAAGTTGAGCCGCTAGAAGCTGTGGAAACCGCAGCACGAACGGCGGCGCGAGTTTTCGCTTGTCGATCAACTCGCGCACGAGTTCATAGACGTCGGCGACGCGCGCGTCCCCATTCACCGGATGCACCGCGAGGTGTCCATCACGATTGATCGAGAAGTAGCCGGCTCCCCAATTTTCGATACCGTAAATCCGCAGGACATCGTCCAACGTGGCTGAATTCATGCCGCGATCCTTCTGCGTACTGGATGCGTCTCGCATCCGAATGCCCTTCGACGCGAGACGCGCCGACCACGTTATGCCCCGCTCGCCGAATCTCGCATGACACCCCGCGCGAGGTATAGTTCAACGCTCAGTCTTTCGCGATGTACGCAAATAAATCGCGCAGCTCCTGCGGCTTGAGCTGGCGATACAGATCGTCCGGCATCAACGAGACCGGCGATTCGCGTAGCTCTTCGATGTCCTTCATCGCGAGCGTGACACGCTCGTTCTTCGCGTTGGCGATCGTCAGCCCAGCGTCGTTCCGTTCGACGATCATCCCGTTGAGAACTCGGCCATCGACCGTCTGCACGACATGGCTGAGAAACTCCTTGCGGATCACCACGCTGGGATCGACCAGGCTGATCAGCAGGTAATCGCGGTCCTTGCGATTGGCCGTCGTGAGGTCAGGACCGAGCTTTGTCCCCTCGCCAAAAATCTGATGGCACGCCGCGCAGTGTTTCTTGTAGACCGCCTTGCCGGAGTCGATGTTGCCGCCGGCCGCTCGCAGATCGTTGTTGAGCCGGCGCACCTCCGCCAGTTTTTCCTCACGAGTCGCCGCGCCGAGCTTGCCCCAATGCTTCGTGACTAGCGCGTCAAGTTCCGCGTCCTCGAACAACGCGACGCGACGAACTTGATCGGTCGCGATGTCGTTCGGCTTGAATTCCCCACGATCCACCAACTTCAGCAACGTCGAAGCCGACTGCTTCCGACTCAGCAACAGGTCGATCGCCTGAGCTTTCAGCTTCGGCGGAAACATCGGGAACTCGGTCAGCAACCGTGAGGTGATCTCCTCGCTGCTGAACCGCGACACCGTCACGAGCGCCGCCGAACGAACCGGTTCTGGCTCGCTCGACAGGACAATCAATCGCAGGAACGGTTCGATGGAATCCGGTTCCACCGCGTCGGCGATCAACGCCAAGAGTGCGACTCGACGAGTTGCATTCGTTCTCGAATCCAGAATTGCTCGTAGTGTTTGCGAATAGGCGGTTGGTTCCCTCAGCGCCAGCACGAAGGCGAGCAACAAGTCGTCATCCGGTTTCACCTTCCATCGGTCCAAAACGTGCGCGGCCAGGCCGGACGACAACGGAGCCGGTTCTGACGACGACTCTCGCGGTGCTTCCCGCCAACCGGTCAACAAAACTCCGAACAGGCGGTCCCGCTCGTTGTCATTTGGTGTGGCTTGGATCAGTTTCAAGCAGGACTCGTGATCGGCGGGAGTCCCCGCCGCCGCATAGCGCCGCAGGAGTCGGGGCAGCAACGTCTCGCGGCCGAGCTTCGATTTCCACAACGATGGTCGCACGAACCGCTTCATCACTTCGTTGCGACCGTTGACGTCGTCCTCCAGACTGACGCTGTGACGCTCGACCGCCCACCACCAGAGCAACGGCACGAACGGATCGGCGTTGTCGATGTCTCGATTGATGTTCGCGTTGATGATCGGCATCGCCTGATGCGCCGGCAGCCGCGCGGTCGTGCAAGCGAGTTGCTGCCGCACATGGACTGACGAGTCTTGTTCCGCGAAGTCGTCCAACCGATGAGCCATCTCCGTCGAGACTGCTTGCTTCGGGTCGCCCAACAATCGCACCGTCCACATCCGCACGGCGGCATGTGGGCTGTCGAGCAGCTTGAAAGCCAGTGTCTCGTTGAAGTCGCCACAGGCATTGAGCGTCCACAAAGCCTCAAGTGCGGTGGATTCATCGGCAGCCGTCAGTGCCGCCTGTCGTAGCTTCTCGACACTAGCACGAAGCGCGAGCGAGTGGTCGTTCGCCGGTTGACCACTCGCTGGCGCGTCGTGCTTGGGAGGCAATCGCCTCGCCAACTCTTGTCGCGTGTGCCGGACATACCACTGGCTGCGATGCGAGTGCAGCTTCAACAGTCCGTCGTTCGACAACTTCGCGAAGTCGATTGGTGCGGCGGGCTTTGCTCCTCTCGCGGCGATCCGATAGATGCGACCGTTCGAGCGATCCCAATCGGCGTCGGGATCAGGGTGCGCCGTTCGTGAGTCGTGCCAATCGGAAACGTAAATCGCTCCGTCCGGCCCCATCGTCACGTCAGTCGGCGCGAACCACGAATCGTTCGCGACCAGCAACTCACCACCATGAGCCGTCTGAAACGTCGAGCCGCGCGGTTCGATGTCATGCCAATAAACCCCGTGGCCGAGCAAATCACCAGCGATGTATTTGCCTCGGAACGATTCCGGGAACGAGTCCCCTTGATAGACGATACCGCCGACCGTCACATGTCCGCCCCGAAAATTCTTGTGCGGCGCGTGATCGAAGAAGCCGTAGGCGTGTGGATTGTGCAACGCTCCGTGCTTGGCGAACGCCTTCACGAGATAGCTGCCTTGCACACCGTGCAGCAGAACATGCCCGCCCCAATTCGTGCTGTAGAGCAGATGGCCGGCGCGATCGAAGTCTAGGCCCCATGAGTTGCCCCCTCCTTCGCAGAAGAGTTCAAACGCGCGCGTCAGCGGATGATACCGCCACACCCCTTGCTGAAACTCGATGCCGCGCACGTTCGCGGTCACGGTGCTCCCTTGGCAGCCGTACAACCAACCGTCCGGCCCAAACGTCAGCGAGTTCGCGACGCTGTGAGCGTCCTCCATGCCGAAGCCGCTGAGCAACACTTCGGGATCGCCATCCGGAACGTCATCGCGGTTCTTGTCGGGATAGAAGAGCAAGTACGGCACGTTGAGCACGAACACACCGCCGTGTCCGAACGCGATCCCCGTCGCGAGATTCAAGCCGTTGATGAAATCCTTGCCACGATCCATGCGGCCGTCGCCGTCGGTGTCTTCGAGAATCGTGATCCGATCCGCCCCGCGCGGCCCCTTCGGCGGCGGCTCCGGCACGCGGTCGTACTTCGTCCGCGAGAAGCGATCGACTTGCACACGCTTCAATCCGGCTGGGTTCGGGTACTGCAAATACTGAATGACCCACAAGCAGCCGCGATCATCGAACTCGATCGCCACCGGCTGCCGCACGAGCGGCTCGCTGGCGACGACGCTGACCTCGAAGCCGTCCGCCACCTTCATCCGCTTGACGGCCTCATCAGGTGATAAGCCTTGGCCGAACGCGGCGGACATTGAGCAGGCCACGATGACACAAACTCGGAATGCCGGCTGAAACATCCTGGAACCTCCGTCGGAATGGGTCGCCAGAAAAACTGTCCGGCCGAAAGCCGTTGGCCGATTGCCGACGGCCGTTATCCCAAAACTCGAAATTGGGATAACGGCCATCGGCATTCGGCTCACGGCAAACGGCAAACGGCCGGACATGGACGATGGGCGACCAATTACGGCAGCGCGATCGTGCGGAGATCCTGCGAGCCGCTGGGGGACTGCGTGACGATCACGGCGTGCGTGCTGTTCAGTTTGTCGAGCTGCACGACTCCTTCGAGCGACTTGATCGTCTCGTAGGTTTGGCCGGCGACTCCGCCCCCTTTGACCGGTTCGGTCAGTCCCGGATTCTTGGTGATCCCTTCGGTCGTGATCTTCATCACTCCGCGATTGTTGTTGGACATCAGCAGGAAGGTCTTGTCCTCCTTCTGATAGACGATCATGTCGAGTGGCTGATTCCTGTTGCCCAGTTCGGCAACGGTCGTGCCGCGAGTCTTCTCGCCCGGCTTCAACGTGTTGACGGGGAACTTCACGAGCGGTGTGCAGGTGAAGCCAGCCAGCAAGCTCGCTTCGCCGTCGATGTTGATGGGCAGGAACGTACGGACGACGGCGTAGTCTTCCACTTTGCCGTGAGCTGCGTGATAGATCTCAACGCTGGTGCCAGCGTTAGCATCCGTGAACGGGAACGGAATCTCGCGCACGTTCGACGGCGATCCGCCCGCCACTCCGGAGACGTAGACTTTCCCTTCGGCATACGCGATGTCGGTGATGGATTGGCCTCGCAAGTTGGCCGGACCGCGCTTCGTCGCGACGTCTTTATCCTCGGGCGCGTTTGGCAGTTCGACTTTCTGGAACGGAATCTTTTGCAACCCGACTTGGCTCAGCTTGCCGTCCGCTCCGATCTTCACAACGACGGCGCTCCCGGCCTTCGAGGCCGACAAGAAGACGTTGCCAGTCAGCGGATTCACCGCTAGATCGTTGATCGTGATTTTGTCGGCGTTCACGCCAAGCGTCTCGGCAACCTTCGCGTTCAAGCCAGAGACGTTGATCTCAACCTTGCTCGGATCGCCCTTCGTGTCGCTGGTGCCGATTGCGAAGACGGTGGCACCCTTGGCATCGCCGACAAATAGAATCCCATCTGGGCCAAACGCCAGCGAGCCGGCCGATCTGAGTTCCGGAGTTCCTTCCTTCAAGCCCCATTCCGCTCCGAAAGTGGCACTCATCGAAAGCAACAATCCAGCGACAACACAGGACACCGAACGAATCGCTCGCATGATTCACTCCTGCTGAAGAATTCCCGCTCGGTGCCTGCCGCCACGCGGCCAAGTCAACCAGCAACGTCGGGCGAGCAGTATGCAATCCGGCCTCGCGAATGGAAACCAACTCAGCCAAGCGACGGTGCCAAAACGAAAGCACCCCGGTCCCTCCAACTTGGACCAGGGTGCTCGATGCCAGAACCAGCCGCTCCGTCAGCAGCATCCCGTGCGTTTGTGTAGTGCCCTTTTCGAAAATGGAGCGTCCTTGAAACTGGCGTGTTGTAGAGTCACACCAGAAAGGACGCATGATGAAGAAACCACGACGTCAGTTTTCAGCGGCGGACAAAGTCGCGATCGTCAAAGCTCACGTGGT
>SYJG01000501.1 GCA_005798445.1 Planctomyces sp. | reverse complement strand
CGAGGTTGAACGCCGCCTGCACCGGGTCCAGTTTCCAATCCGTGCCGATCACGCGAGCACCGCTGAGCAACACAGCGTTCGGCACGACCGGCCCCAACAGCTTCGTGCATTCGGGGAAGTTCAGAGCCAGCAACGCACAGCCCAAGCTGTCCATCAAGCAGAGCCGCGCGGTCGCTTGAGCCTCGTCGCTCCGCGTCGGATCGGTCGTCACGAAGTCAGCAATTTCGGCCAGCAAGGCATCCGGGGGGAGCGAAGGAGAACTCGCGGTCATGGTCAGCGTCACCTGTAGTCCGAGCCCTTGTGGCTCGGTCGATTTCGGAATATCGGAAGAACCCTCCAGGCCACAAGGGCCTGGGCTACCGGAATCGTGAATTGCGGTCGCACCCACGCATCCTCGCGGCGGGGGCAATATACTGCTCGCCGATCGTTTTGTCGGTCACGGTCCCAGGTGAATCATGCACGCTTCTTCCACCAATTCTCCGGGCCAACTCTTTCGCGCGGCCGTCGATGCCGAACGTCCGTTACAGGTCGTCGGGACGATCAACGCCTATTCCGCGTTGCTGGCTGAGCGAGCCGGTTTTCGCTCGCTGTATCTCTCTGGAGCCGGAGTCGCGAACGCCTCGTTCGGAGTCCCAGACGTTGGAATCACGACGCTGGCTGATGTCGTCGAGGACGCTCGCCGCATCACCGGTGCAACGTCGTTGCCGCTGTTGGTCGATGTCGATACCGGCTTCGGCGACATGGCTCAGACGGTGCGTGAAATGATCCGTGTCGGAGTTGCGGCCATTCATCTGGAAGACCAAGTCGATCGCAAACGCTGCGGACATCTTTCCGGCAAGCAACTGGTCTCGGCTGACGAGATGGTCGATCGCGTGAAATCGGCGGTCGATGCACGCACGGATCCCGGCTTCGTCGTGATGGCTCGCACCGACGCCGCAGCGGTCGAGGGTCTGCCCGCCGCGATCGACCGAGCCGGGCAATACGTCGCCGCCGGAGCCGACATGATCTTCGCCGAGGCTCTGACCACGCTGGACGAATACCGCCAATTCACGACAGCGGTGCCGGTCCCCGTGCTGGCGAACCTGACCGAGTTCGGCAAGACCCCGCTGTTCACGCTCGACGAGTTACGAGACGTCGGCGTGCGGCTGGCTCTGTACCCGCTGACCGCCTTCCGCGCGATGAGCGCCGCCGCCAAGATGACCTACGACACACTGCGACAATGCGGCACGCAACGTGATCTGATCCAACAACTCCAATCGCGTGCCGAGCTGTACGAGGTTCTGAATTACACCCCGTAGGTCAGGCTTTCCAGCCTGACCCGAATTGGCAACACCACGACAACCGACAATCGGGTCAGCCTGAAATGGCTGACCTACTTCGGAGCCCCACTATGAACGCACCCACCAACACCGCTGGCCTTGCCGGCATCGTTGCCGGCCAGACAGCTCTGAGCACCGTCGGCAAAGAGGGAGCCGGGCTGACCTATCGCGGCTACTCGATCGAAGACCTCGCCGAGCATGCGATCTTCGAAGAGGTCGCCTGGCTGCTGCTGTACGGCGAACTACCGAAGCAGCACGAACTGGACGAATTCCTAGCGCGTCTGCAATCACAACGTGGGCTGCCCGCGCAGTTGAAAGCGGTGCTCGCACAACTGCCGGAGTCTGCTCATCCGATGGATGTGTTGCGAACCGCGTGCTCGGCGCTCGGCTGTCTGGAACCGGAACAGCCCACCGCGGATCAGTTTCGCGTTACCGAGCGGCTGCTGGCGATCTTTCCGTCGGCGTTGGCTTACTGGCACCACTTCGCTCGGTCTGGAAACCGCATCGACACGGAATCTCCGGAGCCGACGATGGCCGGTCACTTCCTGCACCTGCTGCACGGAGTTCAGCCCTCGGCCGAACATCGCCGAGCGCTGGATGCCTCGTTCACTCTCTACGCCGAGCACGAATTTAACGCCTCAACGTTCGCCGCACGAGTCACCGCCTCGACGCTGTCAGACATGTACTCGGCAATCACGTCGGGCATCGGCACGCTTCGTGGACCGCTGCACGGCGGAGCCAACGAGCAAGCGATGGAGCTCATCGAACGCTTCACCGATCCCGAACAGGCCGAACAGGGAGTGCTCGCCGCGTTGAGCCGCAAGGACAAAATCATGGGCTTCGGTCACCGCGTCTACCGAGATCGCGACCCGCGCTCCGACGTCATCAAGGAGTGGAGCCGCCGCTTGTCTCAAGCCGCTGGCGACACGCACCTGTTCGCCGTCTCGGAACGGATCGAGCAAGTCCTGCGACGCGAAAAGAAACTGTTTCCGAATCTCGACTTCTACGCCGCCTCCGCGTACCGGTTCCTTGGCATCCCGACGCTGCTGTTCACTCCGCTGTTCGTCTTCGCTCGTACGGCTGGCTGGGCAGCACACGTCATCGAACAGCGAGCAGACAATCGCCTGATCCGCCCCACCGCCGACTACATCGGCCCGGCCACTCGCCCGTTCCGTCCGATCGCACTGCGCTAACCGTAGGGTGGGACAAGCGGCGCATCGCCGCGCCGGCCCACCGACCGATGAACGACGCCACCATTGAAAAACCAATTGGTGGGCCGGCGCTCGAAGCGAGCTTGTCCCACCCTACGGAGCTGCCGTTGCACCGATTAAGGAGATCGAACGATGCGTAAGCTGCTCGCCGCGATGTTCTGCGTGAGTCTGTTGCTGGCGACCGTTTGGCTGGTGCACGGCGAGCCGAACAACTCTCGCTGGCGCGAGATCGCGCCGGGAGTCTGGCAATCCTCAGGGCTGCCGTGCGGGTACGCGCTGATTGATGGTGACTCCGCGCTGCTTATCGGAGCCGCACGCGGCATGGACTGGCGCGGGCTGAAACCAAAAATCGAACGCTGTCTGCTGACGCATCATCACCGCGACACGAGCGCACTGGCTCGCGAATTGATCGCGGCCGGTGTGTCGGTGCAGGCTCCGAAAGCCTCGACCGAATGGCTGAGTCGCGACGGCGTGCAGCGATTTTGGAGTGCCTGTCTCCCGGAACTGATCCCCGGCAAAGAACCCGGTTTGCGCGATCGGACCTTCAACGCCTTCAACTACCTCGTCCACCCGCAGGGGATCGACGAGATCGAGTGTTCGCTCGAAGACGGACAGGTCATCGAATGGCGTCGTTGGCGTTTGACGGTCGTGGCAACTCCTGGCCACAGCCGCGATCACGTTGCCTTCGTGGGGCAGGTTTCCAACCTGCCCTCCAATCAAGGGCAGGTTGAAAACCTGCCCCACGACTCGGCAATCCTCTTCTGCGGCGACGCCTTCGCAGCGCGCGGCAAGCTGTGGTCGCCTTACACGACCGACTGGGATCATTGGACCGACACCGGCCTGAAGGCCGCCGCCGAATCGCTCCGCAAACTGGCAGCACGTCGCCCGCGAATGCTCTGCCCGGAACACGGGCCGGCGTTGCGCGAGGACATCGTCGTGTCACTCGAAGAGACGGCAAAGGCTCTCGACGCGGTTGGCTTCTTGAAGAGCTTTGAGCGGTTCAGCAAGCAGCAGCTCGGCCAGGAACCGCAGTACGAGTTCTTGGCGAAGGAACAGGTCGCGACCGCCGGCGAGAGGCCGTGGACGAAGCTCTCGCCTCATCTGTTTCTGACCGGCAACACGTTCGTGCTGCGATCGGAGGCGGGGCCGATCGCGGTCTTCGATCCGTTTGGAACGACGCTCGCCGAGCAAATCCGCCGCTTGCAGCGCGACGAGCAACTCGGCCCGATCGAGGTCGTGCTGATCAGCCACGCTCACAACGATCACTACATCGGGCTGCATCAGTTGCCGAATCGTGAATCGTTCGAGGTCTGGACGCTCGAAGAAGTCGCCCGCCCGATGGCCGAGCCGTTTCGAGTCGCCGCGTTCGGACTCGATGCCCGCTCGATCCGCACCGACCGCTGGCTGAAGGCCAACGAGACCGCGACGTGGCGCGAGTTCTCGTTCTCCGTGCGGCACTTCCCCGGTCAGACCTATTTCACGATGGGCCTGCAAACGACGATCGACGGCCGTACCTGTTTCTTCACGGGGGACAATTTTTTTCACGCCGACCAATTCTCCGGCAGTGGCGGCTGGTCGGGACGAAATCGGGGGTGGCCGGATCTGTACGCCAAGAGCGCTCAAGCAGTGCTCGACGTGAAACCCGATTGGGTGCTCGCCGAACATGGCGGAGCCTTCGCGTTCAACGCCGAAGACTTTCGCCGCCGAGTCACCTGGGGCCAAGCCGCCGCGAAAGCCGCCGACTCGATCGCGCTCTCTGGTCGCTTCCGCCGTGATTGGAACCCCAGCCGCATTCAAGTCGAACCGCTGCTCATCCGCGCATCGGCTGGCGAGTCCGCCAAGACGACCATCGTCATCGATAACCCGCTGCCACAGCCGGAAACGATGCGGCTGCGACTCGATCACGGCATCAGCACGTCACCGTGGACGCGCGAGGTCTCAATTCCAGAGAACGGAACCACTCGCATCGAGTTGCAATTCCAAGTGGCCGAACGATTGCCCGTCGGACGAAACGTCGTGCCACTGATCGTCACCTCGGCCAGCGGCGACCTCGAAGACGGTGGCGACAGCTTTGTCGTGCTGGAGATCGTCGAGAAGAAGAAGAAATAGACTGGTCAGTGCGAAACCGACGCCGCCGCTTTCTCGCCAACGAGTCGATCTTCGTAGAACCGCGTCAACGCAAACGGTTCGAGCTTTGGCGGCGTCTTGCCCGATGCGATCAACTCGGCCATCAAGTAGCCCGACGCCGGGCCGGCTTTGAATCCGTAGGTGCCCCAGCCGACCGTCATCAAGAAGCCTTTGACGTCCGGAGTGCCACCCATGATCGGCGAGTAATCGGGCGTCATGTCGCACAGCCCCGCCCACTGCCGCAGAATCTTCACGCTGGCCAGATGCGGGAACAATTCCAGCAAGTGCGTTGCCGCCCCTTCGAGAAACGACAGCGTCCCGCGCAACGAGTAGCTCGCGTGGTCGTCCACTTCGGCACCGAGGACCAACTCGCCACGATCGGTCTGCGAAACGTAGACGTGCAGCGTCGACGAGACGATCACGGAATTGAGAAAAGGTTTGAGCGGTTCCGTCACGGCCGCTTGCAGCGGATGCGTCTCGATCGGGATTTCGAGTCCGACCATCCGGCTGATGATCCCCGCGTAACCGGCCGTCGCATTGAGCACCGTTTTTGTTTTGATCCGACCGCGATTGGTGACGACCGCCTCGACTTGTCCGTTTTGAACTTCGATGCCGCTCACTTCGGTCTTCTGATGAACGTGACCGCCGCCCCGATCGACTCCGCGAGCGAACGCCCACACGACCGCGTCGTGCCGGATGATGCCGCCAGGTGGGTGATACAACGCTGCCTGAATCGGAAAGCGGCTGTGTCCGAAAACATTCAAGTCGGGAACGATTCGCTGAATCTCTTCGGGGAAGATGATTCGCGAATTCACGCCCATCAGTTGGTTCGTGTTGGCTCGCTCCGTCAGGCCAGTCACTCCCTTCTCGTTGTGAGCCAGCGTGAGATGCCCGTGCTGCGAGAACATCACGTTGAAGTCGAGATCGGCGGCCAATTGCTCGTACAGCTTGACCGACAAGTCGTAGAACGCGATTCCCTCCGGTGTCCGATAGTTTGACCGCACAATCGCCGTGTTCCGCCCCGATCCACCGAACCCGATGTACTTCGCTTCGAGCACCGCGATGTTCCGCACGCCCAACTGAGTCAGGTAGTACGCCGTCGCCAGCCCATGCACGCCGCCGCCGATGATGACGACGTCGTACTGGTCCTTGAGTTCGTGCTCCTGCCACATTCGCTGAGCAACCATGCCAATCCTCTGCATTCCCAAAAATGTGATCACGGCTTTCGGCTTCCGGCCATCGGCATCCGGCCGAACGCCGTGAGCCGATGGCCAAAAGCCGTTATCTCAACTCCTTCATCCACTCGATTCCCGCTGGACTTAATCCAAACTCCGCGCCAGCGTCCATCAGCACATCCCAAAAGAACTCCGCCGAGTCGCTGCAAACATGCAGTTCAAACCGATTGGCAATCCGGCCGAAGAGCGTGTTGACTCCAAAGATCGGCCCCTGGCAACACGCCTGCACCGGCAGAGTCCGCTCTCGCAGATCAACCGCCGTGACCTTGTTCAAAATCCGCTCCGCATCCGGACCGATCAAAACCAGCGACGCCCAGCCTCCGGTGACATCAATCGCTCCGGTGTTTGACGACACGTTGCCGAACACGATCGCGCGGCTGGGAGTCAGCCGATAAACATGCCGCCCATCAGCAGTGTGAATTTTCCGCAACGGTACATCAGCCCCGCAGATCGTAGTCAGTGCCGCTCCGGTGTCTGGCCCGTTGATCTCAAATGTCGGCACATGCGAAAGATCGACCAGCGCGTTGCCAGTTCGATCCTGCTGCTGCGGATATCGCAGGGCGACTTGCCAACCATCGAGCGCTTCGACGGTCGCGCCGGAACGACGATGCAGGTCGAGCAGCGGGCCACGGGCAATCGGAGCATTCACGGTCATCATCACCACCAGTTTTTGGCGAGCCGAGGGGCGTTAGCCCCCGGACGACTCGCAACGTGAAAACACGTCCGGGGGCTGACGCCACCCGGCTCGCCTAACGTTAACTCTTCAACTTCGCTCCCGCCGGATCGTAGAACGGCTCCTCTTGCACGACCGCCGGGATCATCTGTCCGTTGACCTGAATCTGAATCGTCTGACCGTTGCCAGCAAGGTTTGCCGGCACCCACGCCAGCCCGATCGTTCCACCGACCGCCGGCGAATATCCGCACGACGTAATTCGTCCGCCGAGCTTCCCATCACAGAGCACCAACGATGCGAGGTCCGGGATCACCGACTCCGACAACCGGAAACCAACCAACTTGTTGCGATCACCACGAGCTTGAGCACGGGCCAGTGATTCCTTGCCGATGAAGTCCTCCTTGTCGAGCTTCACGATCCACGGCATGTCGGCTTCAAGCGGGTTCGAGAGCGCGTCGGTGTCGATCCCCGGCAGCAAGTGTTTCTTCTCCAACCGCAACACTCGCTGAGCTTCCAGCCCGAACGGCGCGATCGAGAACTCGCGGCCCGCTTCCATGATCGCTTCCCACACATGCAGACCGAATTGGCTGGGGACGTGAATCTCGTAACCGAGTTCGCCGACGAAGCCGATTCGCAACACGATCGCCGAAACACCCGCGATCGTGCATTCGCTGGCGGCGAGATACGGCATCGCGTCGGATGAAAGATCGGCGTCGGTCAGTTTCTTCAGCACCTCGCGGCTGCGCGGGCCAGCGAGATTCATCGCGGCGTAGCTGCCCGACACGTTCGTCATCCGCACATCCCACTCCGACCGACCAGCCAGCCACCAGCGGAACCAACTGTCGATCGCGTCCGCGTTGCCGGTCGTCGTCGTCAGAAAGAACCGATCGTCTCCCAGCCGCGCGATCGTGCCGTCGTCGAGCAAAATGCCTGCGTCATCGCAGATCACTCCGTAACGCACGCGGCCGACCTTCAGGTTTGCAAAACGATTCGGGTAGATGAATTCCAAAAACTTGACGACGTCAGCCCCGCGCAGTTCGATCTTGCCGAGCGTTGAGACGTCAATCACTCCGGCTCGCTGTCGCACCGCTTCGTATTCCTGAGTCACGGACGAATAAACTTGCGGACGCTTCCAGTTCCCGGCGTCTCCCATCTTGGCTCCGGCCTTTTCGTGCCAAGCGTGCATCGGTGTGCGGCGGGCCAACGAGAAATGCACCGTCCGCCCCGCGAGCACGCCCATCGGCAACGGCTGCTCAGGCGGCCTCGCAGTTGTGACACCGGTCTCCACGATCGACTGCCCGTTGTGCCGAGCGCAGATTGCAATCGACGCCGACTGGCACATCTTACCCTGACACGGCCCCATGCTGACCGTCGAGTACCGCTTCAGCGTCTCGATGTTCGAGTAGCCTTCGTCGATCGCATCGCAGATGTCCTTTTCAGTCACGTCCTCGCAGAGGCAAACGAACTTCTTCTTCGCACCAGACGGCGAAACATAATGGCACGAAAGTGCAGACTCCTCTCTGTGTCCTCCGTGCCTCTGTGTTTCCAATGCACTTTCCACCGGAGAATTTGAAACACGGAGGCACGGAGAACACAGAGATTCGGCAGCGGCCTTTCCGGCTCGTTGGCCGTCCAATGCGGTAGAGTGCGGATCACGCAAGCCATTCACCGCGCCAGCCGAGTACATCGCGGGTGCGTACTGAATCACAACTGCTTGATCGACTGATTCGTCATAGCGCAGCTTGCAGCCGTTTTGGTACAGCAGCGAATTCGCGGGAGTGAATCCCACCGCCTGCACGATCCAGCGACACGACAGCGACTGACGAGGATGTCCTGCCAAGGGCGCGATGACCGCTCCACTGACATGCCGTGAACCGTTCGCCGAGATGATCGTGTGACCGCGATAGATGCGGATGCCGTCGGCGGATTCCGGCGGATTGTCTCGCACATCGACAATGGCCGTGATACGCGTCCCCGCCGCTTTGAGCTGCTTCGCCACGCGATAGCCTTGAGCGTTGTCGGTGACGACCACAGCTTCGCCAGGAAATTGGCAATGATCGAGATGCAGCAATCGCTGCACGCCGCTCGCCAGCATGACGCCGGGCAAGTCGTTGTTCTCGAAGACGAGCGGTCGCTCCCAGCAGCCGGTCGCGACGATGACCTGTGCCGCTCGCAGCCGGATCATCCGTTGGCCTTGCTGGATGCCGAGGTAGTTTCCCTCGTAGCAGCCGAAGACGCCGGCCGAGGTGATGACGGTGATGTTGGGATGCTCGGTGACGCGACAGATCAAATCGGTGAGGTTCTCACTAACCCGAAGCGTTAGCGAGGGCGAACGCTCCAGTTGACTTGGATTCGTAGACATTGCAGAGCGCTCGCCCTCGCTAACGCTTCGGGTTAGTGAGGAAGCTAACTCCGGATCATGCCGCAGATGCCCGCCGAGTTCCTGCTGTTCGTCGATGAGTGTGACGGTCACTCCTGCCTCGGCCGCCGCGAGAGCGGCGTTCAATCCGGCGAGGCCACCGCCGATCACGGCGACGTCGGTGAAGAGGTTTTGTTTGTCGTACACCCCCTCCCCGCCGTGCTCGCGGTTGATCGTGCCGAGGCCGGCGATGCGGCGGATGAATTTCTCCCAGACCGGCCACATCCAGCGCGGCTTGTACATGCTCTTGTAGTAGAACCCGACCGGCATGAAGCGGTGCAGCTTGTCGAAGATCCGCAGCAGGTCGAACTTCACCGACGGCCACGCATTCTGCGACTTCACGACCATGTCCGGCTTCGCGGCCTGCGTGCAGATGCGGACGTTCGGAGTCCCATCGACCGTGCAAATGCAATTCGGACAGCGGCCCGACATGCACAGCAGCCCGCGCGGTCGGTGATACTTGAAGCTCCGCGAGACGATGTGCTCGCCAGCGGCGTGCAACGCGCCGGCGACCGATTGGCCGGACTGGGCGTTTACGCGATGGCCGTCGAATTCAAACTCGATGGGTTCAGGTTGAGTCGTTCCAGATTCGGATGTCATTGAGTTGTCTTTGTCTGTACCCCAACGGGGTTGAGCCACATAGCCCAGGGTTGCCGCGCTTCGCGGCTACCCTGGGTGAAGGATGTCAAACTGTTTTGTACCCCAACGGGGTTCCGTCATTCTTCGTTCGCAACTGACGCAACCCTTTCAGGGTAGAACCGTCGTTCGCAATGCGAACCCAGGGTAGCCGCGAAGCGCGGCAACCCTGGGCTATGTGACGAAACTCCTTCGGAGTAAACGCACGATGTTGGGTTTCTCTGTTGGTCATTCACCGACTCGCTTGGTTTCCAGTACTTGGTTCGTCCGAGTGTCTCGGCGGACGAGGAACCACAGTTTGCAGGCGGAGCGGTGATACCACCACTCGGTCTGCTCCCCGGCGATGTTTGGCCGGTTGTAGAGATACTCCGCCCATTGCCGCTCAGTCGCCGAGCCATCCGGCCGCTCACGCGGCGTCCCGCCGTAGTGATACTCCCACACGGGCCGGCATCCGCAGTTCGGGCATTCGATTTGAAACGACATGGGGAAACTTTCTTCGGTGTTACGGAATCACAGTCCAGTCGAGCGTCGGGACAAACCGTTCCAAGTGTTTGCGGTTTGTGGTGACCACTGTGCCGTCAACAGATTGAGCTTGCGCGGCCAGGATCACGTCGCCATCTAATGCCAGTTCATCGGCGGTTGGAAGTCCCATGACGCGTGCATCGGCCCAAAGTTCTGTGGCAGCTCGAATCATCGTGCGAGTCAGGGGAAGATAAACCAACTGCAGGCACAATCGGTCGAGCCGAGCCAGGCTCCGTGTCGTCTCTTGCCCCTTGCGCAACAGATGGACCAGTTTGCGACGCAATTCATAGAAGGCGATCTCCGGCACATAAACGACATCGTCCTCCGTCGCCGATTCCAGCCGCCGGTCTAGCCAGTCGCAGATCGGCCGGTTGACGCGCTTGTTCGGGTGGCAAAGCTGTCCCAGGATGCCGGTGTCAAGCAGAAGGCGCATGGCTCATTCGTTTCTTGGAAAGCTCCGGTTCGCGACAGGCCATTCCCGCGCTGTTGATTTCCGCTTCAATCACGTCCCAATCGCAGTCGTCCGGCTCGTCGCGCCATTCGCGCAGCAGCTTCGCCAGCTCGCGATACCTACGAAGCTGCTCGGCGTCCGAGTGAGTGACAGGAAGTTGTTCTGCCATGATCAAATCTCCTTGCGACAGCGGCAATTCTAGTCGCCCGTTCGTCATTGGGTACTTCGTCATTCATCACAACGAAGTCAAATACTGCTCGACTTCCCACGCTGACACTTGCTTGTGATAGCTCTGCCATTCGCGGGATTTCAGGTCGATGAAGTCGTCGGCGATCACGCCCAGCGCCGACTTCACCACGGCGTCGTTGCGGAGTTCTTCGACCGCTTCGTGGAGCGATTGCGGGAGCAGCTTGATGCCGGAGTCGCGGATGTCGGCGAGCGTGCGTTGATACAGGTTGCCGAGGTTCGGTTCGCCCGGATCGAGTTTGTTTTCGATGCCGTCCAACCCGGCGGCCAGGAACGCGGCCAACGCGAGGTACGGATTGCAGCCGGCGGAGACGGTGCGGTCTTCGCAGTGGCCGGGGCCGGCGACTCGGATCATTTGCGTGCGGTTGTTGTCGCCGTAGCTGGCGAATGCCGGAGTCCAGTTGAAGCCGGAGCGACTTGAGGTCAAACCCGCTCCGACTTGCAGTCGCTTGTAGCAGTTGACCGTCGGGCTGGTGACGGCGCAGATGGCTCGCGCGTGTTGGATGACTCCGCCGAGGAAGTGATACGCCAGCTTCGACAGGCCGAGGCCGCGCGGGTCGGCGTGATCCGTACAAACATTCTTGCCCGACTCGGCATCGGCCAGATGAAAGTGGACGTGCAGGCCGCTGCCGGTGCGGTCGGAGAACGGCTTGGGCATGTGCGTGACGATCGCTCCGTATTTCTTGGCGATCTCGGTGCTCAACATGCGGAAGAAGGTGACCCGGTCTGCGGTGACGAGTGCGTCGGCGTAGTTGAAATTGACTTCGTACTGCCCGTTCGCGTCCTCGTGATCGACCTGGTAAGCGCCCCAGCCGAGCTGATTGAGCGCCGTCGTCACGTCTTGCAGATAGCCCATCGCGGCGGACATCGAGCGATAGTCGTAACACGGTTTTTCCAGCGTATCGACTCCGACCGGATCCCACGGGCGGATCGATCCGTCGCAGTTGCGGGTCACCAGAAAGTGCTCCGGTTCCATGCCGACGTTGAAGACGAACCCCTTCGACTTGGCCTCGGCGAGCACTCGCTGCAAGTTGGTTCGTGAGCAAAACGGATGCGGCTGATTGTCCACAAACAGATTCGACGCGAACCGAGCCGTATTCGGCATCCACGCCAGCGGAGTACACGTGGCCGGATCAATTCGAGCCATCACATCATGCCCATGCGGCCCCTGCCCGATGCCCCACATCGCCGCACCGGCAAACCCCGCTCCGACATCCAGCGCGTCGTCGAGACACGAGACCGGGACCATCTTCCCTTTTGCCGCTCCGTGAATGTCCACGAATTGGACGAGGATGAATTCGATCTTGTCCTGTTCGAGACGTTTTCGCAGAGCATTGCGGTCGTTCATGTGAGACTCCGACGTTACAGACCAGGAATCCAATTCGTCCCAGCGAGCGGGACTTTCGCCATTGCGGCAGCTTCGATCGTGAGCGCGACGAGGTCTTCGCGTTCTAGGTGATGCACATTGGATTTGCCACAAGCTCGCGCGAGCGTGGTCAGCTCCATCGTCAGCACTTGCAGGTAATTCTTGAGCCGCTTGGCCCCCCATTCGGGAGTCATGCGAGTTTCGAGATCGGGAGCTTGCGTGGTGATGCCGACCGGGCAGCGGCCGGTGTGGCAATGATGGCAATAGCCGGGGGCCGTGCCGAGCCTCTTGTAGTCTTCGGTGGCGTCGATCCGTTGGCCGGCTTGCGAGTACGTCGAACTGTTACAGCCGAGGGCCATGAGGACCGCTTGGCCGATCGCGACCGCATCTGCTCCGAGAGCGAGAGCTTTCGCGACGTCGGCTCCAGAGCGGATGCCACCGGAGATGATGAGCTGCACGGTGCCGAATACGTCCATCTCTTCCAGCGCCTGCACGGCCAGCGGCAACGCGGCGAGAGTGGGAATGCCGGCGTGCTCGATGAAGCATTGCTGAGTCGCGGCGGTACCACCCTGCATTCCGTCAATCACGACGACATCGGCTCCGGCTTTGACGGCGAGCTTCACGTCTTCGCGGACGCGAGTGGCTCCCATCTTGACATAGATCGGGACTTGCCAGTCGGTGATCTCGCGCAGCTCGTTGATCTTGATGGTGAGGTCGTCCGGTCCGGTCCAATCGGGATGGCGACAAGCCGAGCGTTGGTCGATGCCCGCCGGGAGCGTTCTCATGCCAGCGACACGCTCACTGACTTTCTGGCCGAGCAACATCCCGCCGCCACCCGGCTTCGCACCTTGGCCGATGACCAACTCAATCGCGTTCGCCTTGCGGAGATCGTCCGGGTTGAAGCCGTATCGCGACGGCAGACATTGATACACGAGCGTCTTCGACGACTGCCGCTCTTCGGGAGTCATCCCTCCGTCGCCGGTCGTGGTCGATGTGCCGATCTCCGTCGCCGCTCGACCGAGGGCCTCTTTCACGTTCGCAGAGAGTGCTCCGAAGCTCATGCCGGCAATCGTGACCGGCGTTTCGAGTTCAATCGGTTTCTTGGCGAAGCGAGTGCCGAGCACCGTCTTTGAGACGCACTTCTCGCGATAGCCTTCGAGCGGATATCGCGACGCACTCGCGGTCAGGAAGACGAGGTCGTCGAACGTCGGGAGCTTCCGTTTGGCTCCGAGTCCGCGGATGTCATACAGCCCGTGCTCGGCCGCTTGCTGGATGTAATCCAGGACATGCCGGTCGAAGGTGAAGCTTTCTTCGCGATGAATCGAATCGGTCATTTCTTGTTCGGCTCCTCTGGCTGATGGCTGTGGGCTGATGGCTGAAAGCTGTTCATCACAAACTCGTGAGGTTGAGATAACGGCCATCAGCCATCAGCTCGCAGCCATCAGCCGGGCTTAGTATTCTTGCCCTGCGTCGGCGTGCCAGTGGTAGAGGGATCGTTTGGAGGCGACTCGCTTGAAGGATTTCGGATCTCGCGCGATGCCCGCTCTGGTCAGTAAGTCGGTCACGCGAGCGACATCCGCAGCGGTCATCGGTTCTTCTTGCGCATCGGCTCCAAGACTATGAATCGCGCCGCCGACGTAGATCGTGGCTTCGTAGAGTGAATCACCGAGGCTCCCGCCGGTGTCGCCGCAAACGACGAGCGTTCCGGCTTGAGCCATGAACGCGGACATGTGACCGACGCTGCCGCCGACGACGATGTTGCAGCCTTTCATCGAGATACCACAACGGGACGAGGCGTCTTCTTCGATGACCAGCAGGCCACCGTGTCCGGAGGCTCCGGCGCATTCGGACGCGCAGCCTTTCACACGGACGGTGCCAGACATGATGTTTTCGGCGACGCTCCAGCCGACGTTCCCGTGGACGGTGACGTTGGCTCGCTTGTTCATGCCGGCGATGAAGTATCCGGCGTGGCCGAGGATGTCGATGTCAGCGGGCGCGTCGAGGCCGACGGCGAGGTTGTGCATGCCGCTGGGATTCAGAATCTCCACTCGCACCACGTCGCCGGTCGGCAGGCGATGGTGCAGGAAAGAATTCAGTTCGCGCACGGTCAGGCGGGCTAGGTCGAGCGGGATGACACGGTCCATGAGTAGATCTGTTCCGGAACAGGTTCAAAGATGCGAGCGTTCTTCACACCCGGCAGGTGAGCGAGTGCGCGGTACTCGGACGAGATGGCGACGTATTCATCGGTCTCAACGGCGACGGCCGGTTTGCAGGCGAAGGGATCGCGGACGAGGATCAGCTTGTCGACGGTTGCCATCAGCAGCGTGAAGAAGCCGTCGAGTTCGTCAAATCCTTTTTGGATCGCGGCTTCGAGTTGATCCCCTTCGCTCATCCGCCATTCGAGGAACCGGCAGGCCGCCTCGGTGTCGTTGTCCGTTTCAAAACGGATCCCCTTTTTCTCCAGCTTGCGGCGGACGCTGTACGGGTTCGAGAGCGAGCCGTTGTGGACGAGGCAAAAATCCTCGCCCGCCGTGAAGGGGTGAGCGTGCGCTGGGGACACAGCCGATTCCGTCGCCATGCGTGTGTGCCCGACGGCGTGAGTCCCGCTGAACTGTGTGAAGTGGTATCGCCGAGCGATCTCTGTCGGGTGTCCTTCGTCTTTGTAGACGTCGATCGCTCGGCCGGTCGAAAGCAGGTGCAGTGCAGGATACGTTTCGGTCAGCCACGCTTTGAGACGGACCGGTTCAGCGTGACCGATCACGATCGCGTGGTTCTCCAGCGCACTGAGTTCGATTTGTCCGCCGACGTGTGTGGCAAGCTGTTGTTCGAATGCACTCCAGTCGAAGCGACGTTCGGGAGCGTACAGGTTGAAACGCCGCAGCGACGATTCGACTGGCTCACCAAAGACCGCCAAGCCGGCGGAGTCGGGACCACGATCGCCCATGCAGGTGAGCATCGGCACGACGTGCTCGCCGAGCGATCGAATCAGCTCCGGCTTCTTGGCGAGAAATCCGACGATGCCGCACATGAATGACTCCGCGTTGCAATTTTGGAGTGCGATCCGCCTGAGACGGAGAGTCGTCGCTTTTCAAAACGCATTGACCACGAGATTGATGATCAGCCGGAGGAACGGAGCGTTTTGAAAAGCGGTGACTCAGGTCACCGCAGTCCAAAAGTCTAGAACCACTTCATCCCGGATTCCATGCACTTGAAACATGAGGCCGCGCCGTGTGTGATGGCCGCGTGCCTGACACCGAAAAAACACGAGGTGGCTCATGAGCGAATCCCTGCCGGACGGCGACGTTGTCATCGACTCAGCCGCATTGCGCCCGGAGGAACGGAAATATCTCGACGAGCATTCGCTGAAGAAGCCGATGGGGACGGCTCAGATTTGGGCGCTGGGTGTCGGGGCGGTCATCACCGGTGAGTACTTCGGCTGGAACGGCGGACTGGGAGTCGCCGGGCCGACCGGAATGTTGCTGGCATCGCTGTTTGTCTGCGTGCTTTACATGGCGTGGGTGTTGGCTCTGTCGGAGCTGTCCGTCGCGATGCCGTTCGCCGGCGGGCCGCTGGCCTACGGTCGCCGAGCGGTCGGGCCGTGGCTGGGCTTCGTCATGGGCTGGTCGATGTTTCTCGAAAGTCTGTTCGCGACGATCGGGACGGCAATCGCGACCGGGGCCTACATTTCGTTCATTCTCAATCTGATGTTCGATGGACTGAACGCGGAACTGGTGACGACCGCTGCGGCACTGGTCGCGGTTGTGCTCTTCGCCGTGCTGCAATGGATCGGTGCCAAGGAACAAGCCCGGATCATGGAGTGGATGACCTACGGCGCGATCATCGCGCTGGTTTGGTTTTGGATCGCCTGCATTCCCGGCGTGAAGATCGAGCGAATCCTCACGGAGCCATTATTGACGTTCGGTTGGGGCGGAGTGCTCAAGGCGATCCCGTTCGCGATCTGGTGGCTGGTGATCATCGAATCGGTCGCGCTGGCGGCCGAGGAAGCCCACGAACCGCATCACTCGATCCCGCGCGGGCTGATGTATGCGCAGGTGACGTTGATCGTCTTGGTGGTGCTGACCTGGTTCTTCACAGCAGCCGCCGGGAACGATTACACGAAGACGGGCAATCCCGATCTCCTGTTTCCGTTGCCCTACGTCTATCGCGAGGTCTGGCCGGAGGCGGCGCATTCGCCACACCTGATCGCGTTTTCGATTCTGGCCATTTGCGGCATGATCGCCAGCTACAACGGGATGATCTACGCCGTCAGCCGCCAGTCGTTCGCCATGGGACGTGCGGGATATCTGCCGTCGTTGCTGGGACATCTGCATCCGGTGCGACGCACTCCCGACGTGTCGATCCTGGTCTGGAGTTTGGTGATCGCCGGCTTCGTGGTCTGCGGTTTTTTTCGCAAGAAGATGGTCAATGACGCCGTGCTCGCCTGCAATCTAGCCGCGTTGATTTGGTATGTGCTGGCGATGATCTGCTTGTTCGTGCTGCGCGTGAAAGAGCCGCACATGGCTCGACCGTACAAAGTGCCGCTGTATCCCTTCTTGCCGGCGGCGGTCATCGTGATGAGCCTGTTCGCCGCGCTGGTCTACGGCTGGCTGAGCGAACCGGTCGTGCTCTGGCTGACGCTGGCGATGTACGCGATTGGTCTGACCTATTTCTTCGGCTATGCTCGCTCGCGACTGGCGAAAGCTGCTCCTGAGGAACTGACCGCCCAGCGAAATGATTGAAAGACCGCCGATGATTCCGCGCTGCCAACTGCTCCGTGCCGTCACGATTTGCCTCGCGTTGGGCAGTCTGTCGCCTCGACACGCAAATGCTCAAACGCCGAATCCCGAATTCACTCACGCTCTGCCGATGGCCATTCAGCGAGGAGCGACCACCGCGGTCACGGTCTTCACCTATCCGAACCAAGAGAAAGGTTTCGCCGGGACGTTCGCCGTCCTGTTCCAAGGCGATGGCCTGCGAGCCGAGATCATTCCGCACGGCGAAAAAGATCCTGTCGATCAATTGAAGTTGAAGGTGACTGCCGAAGCGACGGCCGCACTCGGCTCGCGCGAGTTCCGCATCGCGGCGGCGAGCGGAGCATCCACCTGCGGGCAGTTGCTGGTCGTCGATGGACCGGTCGTCGTCGAGCAAACCGAACCGCACGCGGATCGCGAGAAGGCTCAGGCGATCGCCATTGGGCAGACGATCTCTGGCCAGTTGACCGCGCGCGAGCAGATTGACGTCTACAAACTGGCGGCGACCGCCGGGCAGTCGGTCACGTTCGCGATGCACTGCTTCCGTTTCTTTTACAAGCGACACAACCAGTTCGATCAGCTCGATCCGATTCTGGTCATCAGCGACTCGACCGGCCGCGAGTTGTCCTCGAACGACGATTTCCATTTCGCCGACTCGCTGGTGAACTACAAGTTTGAGCAAGCGGGGGACTTCTTCGTGACGGTTCGTGACGTGGACTTCAACGGCACGTCGTCGTTTACCTACGTCCTGCAAACAACCGACCGGCCGTTCGTCACCGCCGCATTCCCGCTAGCGGTTGCACCGAGCGGCCCGATGTCGTTTCAAGTCGCCGGCTTCAACCTCGCGACGCCGACCGCCGAGTTGGTTCCGAACTCGCTGCCGAATCCGTTGTCGGTTGGCCGGTACTCGGCGCAGTTGTCGGCCGGTTCGCCCGCGTTCAATCCGGTGATGCTCGAAGTGACCGACTTGCCGCTGATCGCTGATGCCGAGCCGAATGACAAACCGGAGCAAGCTCAAGCGGTCTCGGTCCCGCAAGCGATCAACGGCCGCATGGACGGGCCGAACGACATCGACAACTACGCGATCAACATGAAAGCCGGGCAGACGGTCCGCTGCGAAGTCCGAGCACGCCGCAACGGGTCGAGCCTCGACTCGACGATCCGCGTGCTGCACCCAACCGCCGGAGTGATCGTGACCAATGACGACATTCATCCGAGCACGAAGGACTCGTCGCTGGTCTTCTCGGCGTCGGTCGATGGCGTCTACACGATTCAGATTCGCGACTTGCTCAATCGAGGCGGCCCGACGTTCGGCTACATCCTGTCCGTGAAGCCGGAAGCCGCCGACTTCACAGCTCAATGCGACGAAGACCGGGCTGGACTCGGCCCCGGCACGAACATGCCGTGGTATGTGAAGCTCACGAAGACCGGCGGATTCAACGCACCGGTGGAAGTGCGCGTCGAGGGCTTGCCGGCCGGAGTCACTTGCTCGCCGCTGACGATTCCGGCTCACGCGACCGACGGCGTGCTGATCCTGCAAGCGGCCGCCGACGCGAAGCCGGTTGCGTCGCTTGTGAAGGTGATTGCCAAAGCGACGATCCCCGGCCCCGAAGGCCAGCCGCCGCGAGTCATCGAGAAGCTCGTCGAACCGCTGACCGAGATGGAGATGCCCGGCGGTGGACGCATGGCCTCGCCGGTCGAGACGCAGGTGGTTTCCGTTTGTTCGATCTTCGACATCGCTGCCGTCCGAGTCACTCCGACGGAATTGAAGCTCAAGCCCGGCGAAAAGGCCACGCTCGAGGTCGAGATCCAACGTCGCGAGAACTACAAGGATCGCCTGACGCTCGACGTGATGCTGCAACATCTCGGCCAAGTCTTCGGCACGCCGCTGCCGCCGGGAGTGAAGCTGGTCGATGCCGGATCAAAAATGTCGCTCGACGCGAATGAAACCAAAGGCCGCGTCGTGATCGAGATCGCCCCCGACGCGAAACCGGTCGAACGCATTCCGCTGAGCATCAACGCCAACGTCTCAATCAGCTTCACCCAGAAGCGCCCCTATGCCAGCCGACCCATCTGGCTGACGATTAAAACACCGTAACGGCCACGAACGTGCCCTTCTCCCCTCGGGAGAAGGTGGCCTAAGGCCGGATGAGGGACGCGCGAAACGACAGACCCACATCACCGGAAACTCGCATCACTTCAAATACATCTCCAGCCACTCCGCCATCCGCTCGAATGATTCCGGCGACACCGAATGCCCCTGCCGATGATTGAGCAACCCCAGCCGAGTCGGCTCGCCATACAACCGCCAGACGGGCAACGCTTCCTGAAGCAATGGCCAACTGCGATCCCCATCCGCCGCGCCGGGACCGGACTCGCCGCCGAGAATCAAGAACGACCGCGGCGCGATCAGTGCCAATAGCTGATGATGGTTCAACGAAAAGTTCTCGTCGCGGATCGCCGGGCCGAGATACCACGGGGCGTCCCAGTTCGTCGATCGAAAGGCGGTTCCTCCTTCACTGGCAACTGCTGCTTTGATCCGCTCGTCGAAGGCGGCGAGATACAACGCCTCCTTCGCACCGAGTGAATGCCCAACAGCGCCGATCCGTTTCGTGTCTACCCCCGGCAGCGAGACCAAGACATCGACGCCGCGTATCGCGTCGTACAACATCTTCGCCATGCCCAGCGATTGCGGATGTCGCTGCCGATGCTTGGCCACCGCGTCGTTCAAGTCCTTCGCGTCCTGCCACAAGAAACAGCGCGGGCAGAAGACGACGAACCCGCGCTTCGCCAACTTCAAGCCAATCTGCATCGAGTCCGGCCCACTCACGCCGGCCACTTCGTCGATGCTGGCGTTCGTCGTCTGATGCAACGCGACGATGCCAGGTCGCGGCAACGTCTCGTCGTTGTTGGCGACGGGCGTCAACAAGTAGCCCTCCACGAACAGTCCCGGCTCCCCTTCGTACCGCACAAGCTGCCGAGTCACCGATTCCACCGACTCGGTTTTGAGCACCTCCAACTTCACCGCCGGCCGAGGCTCCGGCATCGGGCCGAGAAACTTCCGCCACTCGTCGCGGACTTTTTTTCGTTGCCGATCCCAACCTTCGCGAGTCGTGATCGTTTCCCCGCTGTCATCGACCAGCAACGGGGTCAGTTTGCCGAGCCGGTCGCGCGGCGGATTCGCCGGAGCCTTCGTGACCTCTGCAAGCCACGGAACATCGGCTCCGTGTGCGGAGCCAAGCCAGACACTCCCGAAAATCGCGGCGACTACGACCCAGGTTCTTGTCATCGGAGTGTTCCCCCTCAGCATGTTTTGGGACTCGGTGTTATGGCGATCCTCAGATCGACTTTCACTGCCTTGCCGTCTGCGCGTCGGTCGATACTCTAAGCCCCGTTCGCTTCGCTGTCAGTCATTTTGGAAAGGCACCTTCGATGCGCGACTTTGAGTACGAAGCCCCCACGACCCTCGCCGCCGCAATTGAGCTGGCGGACAAACACAACGGCTCGGCCCGCATGCTGGCCGGCGGAACCGATTTGATCGACCAAGTCCGAGTCGGCCGGCTGACTCCCGACGTGCTGATCGACGTCAAGAAGATCGCCGAACTCAATGTACTGGAACACGGCGCGACGGGTCTGCGACTCGGAGCGGCCGTTCCGTGCTATCAGGTTTACGGTCACTGCGGCATCGTCTCGGATTACGCCGCTCTGGCCGACAGTTGCCGCATCATCGGCGGCGTTCAGATTCAAAGCCGAGCGAGTGTCGGCGGAAACCTGTGCAACTCCGGCCCAGCCGCCGATTCGACGCCCTCGCTGATCGTGCTTGGAGCCGTCGCCGTCATTGCGGGACCGAAAGGCCGACGCGAAGTCGCTGTCGAAGATTTCTGCACTGGCCCCGGCAAGAACGTCTTGCAGCCGGGAGAGTTGCTCGTCGAACTCAAATTCCCCGCGCGAGCGGCCAACAGCGGCTCGCACTACCGCCGCTTCATCCCGCGCAACGAAATGGACATCGCCGTCGTCGGCGTCGGAGCCTCGGTTGTCCTGAACGATGCGAAGGACAAATTCGTCTCGGCCCGCCTCGCGCTCGGAGCGGTTGCCGCAACGCCACTCTTCGCGAAAGCCGCAGGTGATGCCCTCGCCGGCCAACCGATCAGCGACGACTCGATCGCGAAAGCCGCCGCCGCTGCGAAAGCAATCGCAAAGCCGATCACGGACATGCGCGGCACGGCCGAGTTCCGCACGCACATCACCGGCGTCCTGGTTGAGCGAGTCCTGAAAGCCGCCGTCGCACGAGCAAAAGGCGAGCACGTCGATTGTCGGATCGGACATTAACCTCTCATCCTCTGCGTGCTCCGCGTCTCTGCGTGAGACCTTGAATTTTTCACGCAGAGGCGCGGATTACGCAGAGAAATCCAATCAAACACAAACCTCCTTCACGGGGATCCCTCCAATGGCCAAAAAACGAGTCGTCACGACAACTCTCAACGGCAACCAAACCGAATTCCTGTGCGAGCCGCGTCAGACGCTGCTCGAAGTCTTGCGGGACAACATGGACCTGACCGGCACGAAGGAAGGTTGCTCGAACGGCAACTGCGGAGCTTGCACGGTCATCCTCAACGGCCGCCCGGTCGATAGCTGCCTCGTGCTGGCCGTCGAAGCCGAAGGGGCCACGGTTCGCACGATCGAAGGAGTCGCCACCGCAGCCGGACTCGACCCGATCCAAAAGGCATTCCTCGAAGGAGCCGCATTGCAGTGCGGCATCTGCACACCCGGCTTCATCATGCAGAGCGAATGGTTCCTGTCCCAAAACCCCAAGCCGACCGAGGACGAAATCCGCTTCAACATGGCAGGCAAGCTCTGCCGCTGCACCGGCTACGACAAAATCGTCCGAGCCGTCCAAGACGCCGCCACTCAATGGCAAGACCACTACATGAAGAACTGCCACGAAAAGGGTTGTCATTGATTCCGCAGCGCCTCACCGAAAGGAGGCAACAACATGTCCACAACGACCATTGAAGGTACCTATCACGCCGGCCGAGTCGATCTCGACAAGCAAGTCGATTGGCCAGAGGGTTGCCGCGTGCGCGTGGCCCTGGAATACGGCATGCGTGAGGAGGACTGGCCAGACACGCCAGAGAATCGCGAAGAGATTCTCCGGCGGATGGACGCTGTCGAGCCGCTGGAATTGACCGCCGAGGATGAAGCCGAGATCGCCGCCGCCCGTGCAGCGATGCGAGAAGTGACGCTAGCTGCCGTTCGCAAGCAAATGGGACTGGAGCCATGACCCGATACATGCTCGATACAGGCATTGCCAGCGATTACATCAATCGGCGACATGGGATTCACGAACGAGCGTCCCGTCTCGCCAAGGCTGGTGCGCGGATCGGTGTCTGCCCCCCGATTGCCGGTGAATTATTTTCCGGCGTTGAACTTAGCGCGTCGCGCGAACGAAACCGGACCAAGCTGATTCACAACCTGGATTCGCTCACCATCTGGCCATTCGACCTTGATGCAGCAGAAGAATTTGGACGCATCTTCGCAGTCTTACGGCGAGCCGGACGGCCAATGCAGCAAATCGACATTCAAATTGCCGCTGTCGCATTGTGCCTTGGCAGTTGCACGGTCGTCACCAAGGACAGCGACTTCTCGGCAGTGCCGGGATTGAGCGTCGAGAATTGGGCAACAACCTGAGAGACCCTTCTATCACTGGCGGTGAAACGATGGATGGAACAGCTTGGTCGAGCGGCGGTCCGCACCCAACTTTCGGAATCCGTGTTGGCATCAAGAATCGAGATCAATACTTCCAGGAGAATTGGGCGACCATCGACGTTGAGATGGATGGCCAGGTTCATGAATTCAAAATCACCGCCGGCTTCTGGAACAAGTGCCCGGAGTTTCGTGATCGCGGCGGCCTGATTCGCAACTGGCTAGAACGACATAAATCACTCGAATGGCCGAAGGGAAAACCTCCGGTCGTTACGCTGAAACCGATTAGACCACGACGATTTCGTCTGATCCCGTAATTTGATTTCACAAGTAAAGGAAAACTCACATGGCTACAGCCAGCAAATACAAAGTCATCGGCACTCGTCCCGTTCGGCACGATGGCGTCGATAAGGTCACCGGGCGTGCTCGCTACGGAGCGGACACGAAGATTCAGGGGATGCTGTACGCGGCGATGCTGCGGAGTCCGCACGCTCACGCGAAGATCAAGCGGATCGACACGTCGAAGGCGGAGAAGCTGCCCGGCGTTCGAGCAGTCGTGACGGCGGCGGACTTGCCGAATCCGGGGGATCGGATTGCTCAGCTTGGTGAGGGTGCGGTCTGCATGGCGCACCTCACGCGGAACGTGTTGGCTCGCGAGAAGGTGCTCTACAAGGGGCACGCGATCGCGGCGGTCGCGGCGGACAACATCCACATCGCCGAGGAAGCGGTGAAGTTGATCGAGGTCGAATACGAACCGCTGCCGGTGTTGCTCGATGTCCGCGAGGCGATGAAGCCGACGGCGTTTGTGCTCAACGACGACGTCCGCTGCGAAGAAGTCGGGGCGGGCACGACGAGTGACAAGCCAACGAACGTCGCCAAGCATTTTCATTTCGAGAAGGGGAATGTCGCCGACGGATTCGCAAAGGCGAAGTTCGTCGTCGAGCGAGAGTTCACAACCGGCACCGTGCATCAAGGCTACATCGAACCGCATGCCGCGACCGCCGTTTGGAACCCGGACAACCGCATCACGATTTGGTGCTGCACGCAGGGGACGTTCACGGTGCGGCAGCAGTGCGCCGAACTGCTCGGCGTTCCGTTGGGGAATATCAAAGTCGTGCCGACCGAAATCGGCGGCGGCTTCGGCGGGAAGATTTCCGTGTACCTCGATCCGGTCGCGTGCGCTCTGTCGAAGAAGAGCGGCAAGCCGGTCAAGCTGGTGATGGATCGAGCGGCCGTGCTCGAAGCGACCGGCCCGACGCCCGCGTCGTACATGAAGGTCAAGATCGGAGTCGATGGCGAAGGCAAGATCACGGCCGGCACCGCCTACATGGCGTTCGATGCCGGGGCGTTCCCCGGTTCGCCGATCGGCATGGCGGCGATGTGTGCCTTCGCCTGCTACGACGTGCCGAATGGCAGCGTCGATGGCTACGACGTCTGCGTCAACAAGCCGCGCACGAACGCCTATCGAGCCCCTGGCGCGACCAACGGAGCATTCGCCGTCGAGACCGTCATCGACGAAATCTGCGAGAAGCTCGGCATGGACCCGCTCGAATTCCGCGCGAAGAACGCCGCGAAGCAAGGGACTCGCCGAGTCGATGGCCCGGTCTTCCCGCGCATCGGCATGTGGGAGACGGTGGACTACTTGAAGAAGAGTGAGCACTACTCGACGCCGCTGCCGAAGCCAAAATTCGGAGGCAAGGTGGGCCGAGGCGTCGCGTCGGGCTTCTGGTTCAACTGCGGCTTGAAGAGTGCCGCGTTCGCGACCGTCAACACCGATGGCAGCGTGTCTCTATCCCTCGGCACGACCGACATCGGCGGTTCGCGAGCCAGCATCGCCATGCAGCTTGCCGAAACGCTCGGCCTGACGGCGACCGACATCAACCCGAACGTCGTGGACACCGACGCCGTCGGCTACAACGACGTCACCGGCGGCAGCCGAGTCACCTTCGCCACCGGCATCGCCGCCCACGAAGCGGGACTCGACATCCAACGCCAAATGGTCCAACGAGCGGCCGTGTTGTGGGACGTCGATCCGAGCAAAGTCCGCTACGACGTCGCGACTGCTTCGCTCATCGGTCCCGAAAGGAAGTCGATCACGTTCAAAGCGCTCGCCGAGCAGGTCAATCACTGTGGCGGCCCCGTCATCGGCCGCGGCTTCTCTTCCGAAGCCAATCAAGGGGGAGCCTTTGGAACGCACTGCGTTGATGTCGAAGTCGATCCCGACACCGGCAAGACTCAAATCCTGCGCTACACGATCAGCCAAGACGTCGGCACCGCGATTCACCCCAGCTACGTCGAAGGCCAGTTGCAAGGGGGAGTCGTCCAAGGCATCGGCTGGGCGCTCAACGAAGAATACTTCTACGACGACAAGGGCGTGATGCGCAACGCGAGCTTCCTCGACTACCGCATCCCCACGATCTACGACGTCCCGATGATCGAAACGATCCTGGTCGAAGTCCCCGACCCCGAACACCCCTTCGGAGTCCGCGGCGTCGGCGAAGTCCCCATTGTCCCCCCACCTGCCGCCGTCGCCAACGCGATTGCAAATGCCGTCGGCGTGCGCATGGAGAAACTACCGATGTCACCGCCGAACTTGCTGAAAGAGATTTTGGCAAAGAATTGAGTCGCGGCCGACGGCTACTATCGCCCAACTCGGATGCTGACGATCAATCTGGGGAATGTCGTTTCAAGCCGTCAATTAAGTCGAAGTGCGGGTCAATCGTGTAAACGCTGGCATCAATGCGCATGGCAACGGAGGCCAAGATCAAATCGGTCAAGGGAACAACATGGCCCTTCGCAGCGAGACTGCGGCCAAGCGTCGCGGCATTGACCCAGTCGTCCCAATCTGGTTCCCAATAGTGAGCCAGCCGCAAGCGTGAGGCGACCCAGTTGGCTTGATCACGGCGTCGGAATCCTTGCAGAACTTCGGCAACGACTGGTCCCATCGTCAGCACGCGATCGGAATCGAGCAGGTCGTCAACCGCGCGTTTTTCAGCCGAGTGCGGTTTCTCAAAGAACGCCTCCCAAATGCAAGTATCGACGAACACCCAAGTCGTCATCGCCGACCTCGCTCAGTTTGTCGGCAACGGCTGGGCAAGTTCGGCGGCCTCCAGCAAACGCCAGTTGTTGACATAGTCCACATTGCCCGACGCCTGCTTCAACTCTTGCAGCCGAGTGCGGCGAAGGAACTCTCGCGCCGCCAAGCTGACGGCCTGCGCGTCGTCGGCTTGCTTCGTGATGTCTTTGATCTGGGCAATTTCTTCCTGAGTCAAATCCAACGTCACGCTCATGATCGACATCTCCTGTTCGGATCCCAATGTTCGGCGACAAGTTAGACGGAATCATGGCCGACTGCGATACCAGCCCTGCACAATGTCATGGGCGTTGCAGGTCATCACTGGTATGTCAGGGCATCATCCCAGCCGCGAGGACACCGCAGCGCCGACTTGCTCTGTCGTTCCACGGCCTCCCAAATCTGGCGTTCTTGGCTCACTCGATGCCAACAGATCTTTCACCGCTCGGTGAATGCTCGCGGCGGCGGCATCGAGTCCGATGTGCTCGAACATCATCGCGACCGACAGGATCGCGGCGAGCGGATTCGCGATTCCTTTGCCCGTGATGTCGGGGGCCGAGCCGTGGACCGGCTCGAACATGCTGGGGTGGCGGCGCGTCGGGTCGATGTTGCCGCTGGCGGCGAGGCCCATGCTGCCGACGATGATCGCCGAGAGGTCGGTCAGGATGTCGCCGAACAAATTGCTGGCCACGACCACGTCGAACGATTCGGGGCGGCGGACGAATTCCATCACGGCGCGGTCGATCAGCAAGGACTCGGTGGCGATCGCAGGGAACTCAGCGGCGATGCGAGCGAAGCATTCATCCCACAGGACCATGCCGTAGCCTTGAGCGTTGCTCTTGGTGATCGACGCGACGCGCTGCTTCGGCCGAGTCGCCGCTTTCTCGAACGCCGCGCGGATGATCCGTTCGCAGCCTTTGCGAGTGAACACGCTCGTCTGAATCGCCGTCTCTTCGGGCATCCCGCGATACAGGAAGCCGCCGATGTTGGCATATTCCCCTTCGGTGTTCTCGCGGAAGACGAGCATGTCGATGCTGCCACCCGGCTTGTTCCGCAGCGGGCTATCGACGCCGGGATACAGGTACGCCGGCCGCAAGCAGACGCACTGATCGAACCGCCGCCGAATCGGTAACAGCAACCCGTTGAGCGTGACGTGATCCTGCACGCTCGGATGCCCGACCGCTCCCAGCAAGATCGCGTCGAACCCGGCCAACGTGTCGAGGTAATCCGCCGGAGCCATCCGCCCGTTCTGAAAGTAGTAGTCGGTCCCCCACGGAAAGTGAGTCCACTCGCACCGAGCGTCCGACTTCGGAGCCGCCACATCGGCGACTCGAATCGCTTCGCGAATGACTTCGGGGCCAATGCCGTCACCCGCGATGACGGCGATGCGAAATGTTTTGGTCATCGTTGTTCCGATTGTCGAAGCAAATCGACATCAATGAGGTCTTGTGGTCGTCCGGACGCAATTTTGGACGTGATGACATCCTCTTTGCTGAGGATCGGAATTTGAAGTCCTTCAACATCGATCACGACTCGTCGCGACCACGCTTGTTGAAAAGTCAGGCCGCGAACATTCATCAGCAGATCAACGCGATTCGGCGGCACGCCCATCTGAAAAACGTAGCCCTCTTGGACCAAATCAAACGGCTGAATGTCACCGAGCGGCGCTCCGAACGCCGCGAGTGCTTGATAGCAACGGCTGGAGTTTTCAGGAGTCGCTTCAACCCACAGGTCCAGGTCTTTCGTGTAGCGCGGTTCGGTGTATCGGATTACCGCGTATCCGCAGACGACCAGAAAGCTAAATTGGAACTCGCCGAAGAGTCGCAACAGATCTTTGAAATCGGAGTTCATTCGGATCGCGTCCCTTCCAAAGCTGAGCCGTGACGACCATCTCCCAAGCGGCGGCGAATCGAGCGGCATCGGATTGTGCTTGCCAGAATTTCAGGTCAAAAGAGCGATCTGCTTCTTCGATCCGGCAGTACCGTATCATTGTCGGGCCGCGCGCGGTTGTGGTTTGTGATTCGATCAAGACAAACTCCAGTCAAAGCTGACGACAGACTCGATCGCAACATACAGTATCCGACGAGGGATGGGCAGTCGCCAATCGGGATCAAACTCAGAACGAAATCGAGCGAGCGGATGTCTCGCGAGAAAGCTCCAAAAATGTTTGCGACGACGCGGTGGAGTTTGGTGCAGGCGGCGGGGGAGGCGCGATCGACGCCGGCTCGTGCGGCGTTGGGAGAGCTTTGTGAGACGTATTGGTTTCCGTTGTATGCGTTCGCTCGACGGAAGGGGTTGCCGCTGGTTGATGCGGAGGATCGGACACAAGCGTTTTTTGCGTTTGTGCTCGAGGGGAATTTGATTGCGCGGGCCGATCCACAACGGGGGCGGTTTCGGTCGTTCTTGTTGAAGTCGATGCAGAACTTTCTTTCGACCGAGCAGAGACGCAATGATGCTCAGAAGCGTGGCGGTGGCCGAGTCATTCAGTCGCTCGATGTGTCTCAGGCAGAGAGCCGTATCAGTCACGAACCGGTCAGCCACGAAACTCCTGAACGGTTGTTTGAGCGCGAATGGGCGCTGACCGTCTTGCAAACGACACTCGACAAACTGCGAGAGGAATATCGTGCCGAGAGTCGCGGCGAATTGTGCGAGCTACTCGAACCGCATCTGCATGGCGATGAGAACCGGTTGCCGTACCTCGACCTCGCCGCCCGCTTCGACCTCAGCGAAGAGGCGATCAAATCCGCCGCTCATCGTTTGCGTCGCCGTTACCGAGAACTCCTCCGCGCCGAAGTGGCTGAAACCCTCAGCGATCCTTCCGAGGTCGATGACGAACTGCGGCGACTGATGGTGGCGGTTGGAAATTGAAATCGATGACGGAACGTCTGCCGAAGGTCATCCGCTAAAAGGAGCAAGCATCATGAAGCGGCGAGTTTTTCTTCAGGCGGGTTTGGCGGCATCGTTGGCGACACCGTTGGTGGCGGCGTTGCGGCGGGATCGGTTGGATCAGGCGTTTGAGGTGTTGGCTCGCGCGACGGCGGAGAGGCGGGTGACGGCAGCGGTGTTGCATGTGGCTCAGGGGCGGAATCGGGAATCGGTTTCGCGAGCCTTCGGTCAAGCGGCGGATGAGCACGCGATGTTTTTGCTCGGCTCGATCTCGAAGCCGATCGCGATGACGGCGTTGATGACGTTGTTTGATAAGGGAGCGTTTCGGCTCGATGATCCCGTCCGAAAGTTCTTGCCGAAGTTCACGGGTGACGGACGCGAAGCGGTCACGATGCGGCATCTGCTGTCGCATGTTTGCGGATTGCCCGATCAGCTTGCCGAGAACGACGCGCTCCGCAAGGCTTATGCGTCTCTGTCCGAGTTCGTCGAACACGCAACGCGGACTCCGCTGCAATTCGCGGCGGGGACGAAGTACCAGTATTCGAGCATGGGAATTCTGCTGGCAGCTCGCGTGGCCGAGGTGCTCAGCGGTTCCAACATCCTGACGCTCGTCGATCGCGCGGTGTTTCAGCGGCTGGACATGAAGCGGTCAGCTCAGGGTTTGGGACGCTTCAAGTTGGAGGACTTCGTTCCGGTGCAGACGGAGTTCGCGGCTGTCGAAGCAGGTGGCGGTGATCCCAACGCGAAGAATTGGGATTGGAACAGCCCGTACTGGCGAAAGCTCGGAGCACCCTGGGGTGGGACTCACGCTTCCGCTCCGGACATCGCGCGGTGGCTCGGCGAGTTCTTATTTCAGAACGGAGCGATCTTGAAGCCGGAGACGGCTCGGTTGATGACGACGAATCACAATCCTCCCGGTCAAACGCCGCGCGGACTCGGCCTGAATGTCGGCCAGGGAGCCGGCAGCACAGGTTGCTCCGAAAAGACGTTCGGCCACACCGGCTCAACAGGAACAATCGCCTGGGCCGATCCCGCCACGGAGACGATCTGCGTCGTCCTCACATCGCTCCCCGCGCGAGCCGTCAAGCCGCACCCGCGCGATCTCGCGGCCGAACACGTCACGGCGGCGGCGAGATAGTCGTGGTTCGAGATTCTCAATTTTTCTCGCAACCTGATTTTGGCGAGTGCTTAGTTCTCGGTAGAAGTCATTCACACATGGGGAACATGATGACTACCGAGGACAACGGGCCGGAAGTTGGCGTGAATTCTGAAGCGACGCCGGAAAGTTGCACAGAGCAGGCGGAATCAAGCGAAGCTCAGGCATCGGAAAAAACGTGCCCGCAGTGCGGGGCAACCGTTCCGCCGGGCACGCCGTCGGTGTTGTGTCCGAGGTGTTTGCTGACGCTCGGTTTTGAAAGTCAGCCGGGGTTGGATCAGCCGAGCACGGCGGCATATCGGCCTCGATTTGTGGCTCCGTTGCCAGAGCAGTTGGCTCCGTACTTTCCGCAGTTGGAGATTCTCGAACGGGTTGGTTACGGCGGCATGGGAGTCGTTTACAAGGCTCGGCAGAAGGAACTGGATCGGTTCGTCGCGCTGAAGATTCTGCGGCCAGACTTTGAGAACGATCCCGGATTCGCTGAACGATTTCAGCGCGAGGCGCGGGCGTTGGCAAAGCTCAATCATCCGCACATCGTCACAGTCTACGACTTCGGCAAGCAGGGGGATTTGTATTTCTTCCTGATGGAGTTCGTGGATGGAACCAGCTTGCGGCATGTTGAGGAGACTGGACGGCTGTCGTGCAAAGAGGCGTTGGGGATCGTGCCGCAAGTGTGCGATGCGCTGCAGTACGCTCACGAGCAGGGGATCGTGCATCGGGACATCAAGCCGGAGAACATTCTGCTGACCAAAGAGGGCCGGGTGAAAATCGCGGACTTCGGTTTGGCGAAGATTGCACGGCAGATCGACGATCAAGGTGGCGTGGCCGAGCGACCGCTGACCGGAACTCGGCAGGTGGTCGGCACTCCGCACTACATGGCTCCGGAGCAAGTCGAACATCCGACGGAAGTCGATCACCGCGCGGACATCTTTTCGCTGGGAGTCGTCCTTTACGAGATGCTGACCGGCGAACTACCGCTCGGCCGCTTCCCACTGCCGTCGCAGAAAGTCCGTATCGACTTACGGCTGGATGAAGTCGTTCTGCGAGCGTTGGAGAAAGAGCCGGCGCAGCGATACCAGCGGGTCACCGACGTCCGCACCGACGTCGATCACATCCGCGACAGTGAGCCGCAAACTGCCAAAGCCAAGACACCGACACAACGCGGTTCGGAAAACGCCGCCTGGGTGAAAGATCGCTTCAAACAGGCCACGGCCTTCGTGGCTGCCCTGTTACCCGCCCAACCGCCAGGTGAATCGAAGACTCGCGAACAACTGGAACAGGAACTCCACATTCCAGCGAGGGCGTTGACGTTCTTGGGAGTTGTGAGCATCGTCATTGGCCTCTTGATGTTTCTCAATTCGCCGTCAAATCCGAGAGACATCAGCCCCTTTTATGGCTTTATGACGTTGATGTCGGTTCTGGCAGGAGGCCAAGCGATCTTCGTCGGCTTATGCCTGAAGAGCCGACAGTATTATTTTGCCGCAACCGTTGGTTGCGCGACGCTGTTCATGCTGTTTGGTGCCCTCTGGTTCGTCATCCTGCCATTCGCCATTTGGGCTTTGGTCATTCTGAGACATCCCGGTGCAAAAACTCATTTCACCGACGTCCCGCTGGCCGAGTGCCATGCGTGGACGACTCTGCGCGACACGGCGACAAACCTCTGGTCGCACATCGGCAAGTTTTCGCGAGCCGCTTGGCCGATGTTGCGTGAAGCGGCAACGAATGCTGCGGAGCTTGTCCCCGGAGCGTTCAAAGGAGTCGTCGGGGTGACTCAGCGAAAAGACCTCGCGACCGGTGTCGTGTTTCTGGCGCTGGAAGTCGTCTGGACGTTGTGGTGTCTCGGCGTGGGAGCGGTTGTGTTGATCACACATGCGGGCCAGTACCGCGAGATGGGGCCACACTTCGGCGAACTCGCCGGCTTCGCCTGCCTGGCCGATGCCGTCGGATGGTTCTGCGGCACGATCATCTTGCTCCGCTTCAGCGGCCGATTGCTGAAAGCGACGACAGCCCTGACTCGCCGCGAACGCCTCGCCGCCCCCACCGAACTCATGCTGGGAATGATGCTGCTGTCGCTCGCGACCACGTTGATCGTTGTGGCGATCCTGATCTTTGAACCGTTCCCCAGCCATGTTTGGCTCATGGAGCACCCAATCGCGAACGCCCAATCGATGGAACTCGCGATCCTCCATGTGATCTTCGACACGCTGATCGCAGTGAGCCTCTTCCTCCTGCACCGCACGTCTCGCACGAGATTGACTCGCTGGTCATTGCTCTTCAGCACAATGCTGTTCCCGCTCGGCGTTCTGCTGGCGCTGATTCAACACGGCCCCGGGATCGCCTGGACCGCCGCCATGCCAATGTTCCTCTGCCCGCTCGCCGGGGTCTGGGCGATGATCACACTGGGGGAGCGCGTGCCGATCGTGGAGCTGGAATCAACGTCTCACGCGACCACGACCGGTGAATCAATTCAAGGTGTGACACCAAATTTCTGAATGCGGTGGTTGTAGGAATCGACGACGAAAAATTCGCCTCGGCTGTTGAAGGCGATCGTGTGTGGGGCGAAGAACTTGCCTGGCTCGGAGCCTTGGCTGGATTGCAGGCCGCCGAGGAGTTTGCCGTTGGTGTCGAACTGTTGAATGCGGCCGTTGATCGACGCGACCCAAACGTGGTCGTGCGGATCGACGGTGATTCCGATGGGGCCTTCGAGATTGGCGACTTTGTCTTTGAAGCCGGTGAACTTGCCGCCGAAGCCGCTCGGTTCGTCTTTCAGGCTGCCCCACGACAGAATCGGCTTGCCCTCGCGAGTCAGCTTTTGGACTCGGCCCATTGAGCCTTCGGTCGTGTAGAGGTTGCCAGCTTTGTCGAAGGCCAGAAACTGCGGGCCGCCGACTCGCGATTTGGGATTCGTGTTGCCACCGAACTGTCCGGGCTGAATGCCGTACTCGCCGAACTTGGCGAGGAATTTTCCGGCCTTGTCGAAGACCTGCACGCGGCGGTTGGTTTGATCGGCGACGTAGACCCGGTCATCGGGACCAATCACCAAGCCGCCAGGGAAATCGAACTCGCCGTCACTCTTGCCGGTCTTGCCCCACTCGCGCAGCAGTTTGCCGGCTGGAGTGTAGACCGAGACGCGGTCGGGGTGTTTCTCTTTGCTCAGCCGGCTGACCGGGAAGTGTGAAATGAACAGCGTGCCGTCGCGGTCGGCGGTGATGCCTCCGGGATTCGGCAAGACTTCCAGCGACGCGAGATGCTTGCCGTCGAAATCGAACGACTGCACGCGGTTGTTGTAGTGATCGGTGACGAAGATCGTCTGCTCGTGAATCGCGATGCCGATGGGGAACTCGAACTCGCCGGCGGCGGTCCCTTCTTGGCCCCACGCTTTGATGAAGCGTGGCGGTGCGGATGGTTCGTCAGCAGCGGCCATCATGCTGATCAAGCCCAGGCAGATTGCGAGCGTTCGCATGATTCACTCCAAAGAGACTGTGATCTTTACGACTCCAACCTTGCGTCGGTGATTCCCGCGCTTTTGCACTACGCGATCTTGAAGAAGTGCCCCGTAGTGCAGAAGCGCGGGAACCACCGAGGTAAACTCGGTGGCGCGAGAGGATCACGGCCTCATAAATCAGTCCGCCAGCCTCACGTCTTTGGGAGAGTTCTTCCAACGGTACTTCTTGGCGAAGTCGGCGGGGGAGAGTGTGTCTTGGGACGACTCGGTTTGGACGACGTAGACCAGCTCCGGTTCGGAGTCGGCTCGGTAGTGGCCGTCGGCGGTGATGGCGGGGACTTGGTCGTGGTCGGTGATCAGTGTCGCTCGGAGCTTGCCACTTTTGGTGTCGAAGAACCTGACGCAGCGGTCAGTGGTGCCAACGGCCAGCGTGCGCAGCGTGTCCGACCACATTACCTCCTGCACGGGAGCCATCGTCGCGACGTTGTGTGCCACTTTGCCGGTTTGCGGATCCCAGATTTGGGCCGTGTGATTGGCTCGGCCGGAGGCGATCGTTTCTCCCTTCGCGCTCCAGGCCAAAGCGGTCACGGAGGGAGGATCACCCGGCAGGCTGAGCTTCGCGTGCGTCGATCCGTTCGCGGGATTCATGATGCGGATCGCGTCATCGACTCCACCGGTGGCGATCACCTTGCCATCGGGAGACCACGACAGCGATTGAGCTTGGCCGGAGACTTCCAGTTTGCGAACAGTCTGCCCGGTGGTCGTGTTCCAAACGAAGATCGTGTTCGACGGGCCACCGGCGACCAGCATCTTGCCGTTCCAATCCATGATGGTCACAGCGGCCGGATGATTGTCGAGCGTCTTCATCGACTTGCCGGTGACGGTGTCCCACAGCCGCACCGACTTGTCGTGGCTGCCACTCGCAAGCTGCTTGCCGTTGGGTGCCCACGACAAGACAGCGACTCCCTCGGTGTGCCCTTCGAGCTTTTTCAGCAGCTCACCTTTTTGAGCATCCCAAACACGCACCGTCTTGTCAGCCGAGGCGGTCGCCAGAGTCTTGTTGTTCCCAGCCCAGGCAATCGCGGTGATCGGAGCGGTATGCCCTTCGAGTTTCTTCGCCAGCTTTCCGGTCGCGATGTCCCACACCGAGACCACGTTTGTACCGATGCCAGACGCCATTAATTTCCCGGTCGTCCACATCGCTCGCGACGCGGGGCCACCGGCGTCGATTGTCGGCAGAGCTTTGTCAGCCGCGACGTCCCACAGCGTGACCGTCGATGAGGTCATCAGGCTCAGCCGCGATCCATCGTTTGCATACGCGAGCGCCGACGCTCCGATCGGCAGGGCTTTGATGAGTTTCCAATCGGCAGTGTTCCAAGTCTGCACCGCGTTGCCAGAGTACGCCGTCGCCAACACCTTTCCATCGGGCGACCACGCGGCCGTCGTCATCGGACCGGCGAGTGTCTGTTTCAAATCGCCTGATTCCGAGTCAAAGACTTTCGTGCCGACATTCGTCGCCACCGCGAGCAGCTTGCTGTCCGGCGACCACGCGGCGGAGTAATTCGTTTCGGTCAGCGCCGCATCACCGAGCGTCTTGCGAGTCTTGAATTCCTCGGTGTCGAAGACCTGCGGCGCTTGCCCCGAGCAGGTGAACGCCACCGATGCTCCGTCGGGAGACCAGACGCTGCTCAGGACATGACGGCCGTGCTCGACCTTGCCTCGTTCGGCACCGACGGTCACGTCCCAAAACAGACAAATGCCGCTCTCGCCACCGCAGACCACCAGCATCCTGCCATCGGGAGACCACGCAATCTTTCCGACATACCCCGGATGCTTGAGGCTTCGCAGATTCAATCCCGAGCGGACATCCCACAGCCGTGCGGTCGTATCCCACGATCCCCCGGACGCCAGCGTACGACCATCGGGCGACCACGCAAGGTCGTAGACGTAGCTGTCGTGTCCGACCAACGCTTTTTGAAACTCACCGGTCTCCGCGTCCCAAATCCGAATGATGCCGTCGAGTCCGCCGGTCGCGAGCTGCTTCGCATCGGGGCTGAGTGCCGTCGCAATCAAATACCCACGATGCCGCTTCGACTCGATCGTCCAACTGAGGATGCTGGGAATCTGCGGCGGACGAAGCACCAACGTCCGGACGCTCAACGGAGTTCCGGGGCTGAGCGTCCGCCGCTCCGGCTTGATCTCGATAGGTGAAACGGACCGAGCCTTCGGTTTCGCATCGGAGTCTTGTGCCGGCGAGCCAAGACCGGTGAGCAGAGTCGTCGCGAGAGCGATCAATATCCACGCACTTCGAGAACCGCGAGTGATCATCTTCTGGCACCCTTCTGCGAGAGGCTTTCCGCATCGACCCAGCGAATCACTTCAACACAGAGACACAGAGCAGATTGCAGCGCAGCTCCTCTGTTCTCTCTGTGACTCTGTGTTGAATCCTCTTCAGAACGCTATTTCTTCTCGACCAACCAAATGTTGCGGAAGCGGATCGGGTTGCCGTGGTCTTGGATGTAGATCGGCCCAGGTTCCGGACCTTCGGCGACGGGAGCGGCCGTCGTGCCCTTGGGGAGTTCGACGTTCTCGTGAATCAAAACGCCGTTATGCCGCACGGTCAGCTTCGCATTCGCCGTTTTCTTTTTGTCGGCGTCGTACTTCGCGGCGGTGTAGTCCACGTCGTAGGTCTGCCATTGGAGCGGCGGCAGGCACATGTTCACATCGGGCTTCTTGATCGTGTAGATGCCGCCGCACTCGTTGTGCTCGCCAGAGAGACCGAAGCTGTCGAGGATCTGCACCTCGTAGCGGCCCTGCATGTAGCAACCGGAGTTGGCTCGGCCCTGACCGCGAGCGGCCGGCATGTACGACAACAGGAACTCCATGTGCAACGAGAAGTCGCCAAACTTCTGCTTGCTGGTGATCCCTTGCGACATCAGGCCATCGACGAATTTCTTCGGATCGGTGAAGGCGTCGCCGCTTTTGCCATCGAACAGCACAACTGCCCCTTCGGGTGGCTTTTTGCCGATCGTCGGGCTTTGGCGTTCGAGCTTCTTCATCTCGCCGAGCGGTTTTCCGTCGGGAGTGGTGATCTTCGCCACGCCATCTCTGATCGCTGCCGAACCCGTCTCTCCTTTGAACGTCGTTGTGCCATCAACCGTGCTGCCATCCACTTCACGCTTCTCGGATTTGTCCCAACCATTCCCTGGCAACCCGCCGGCATACGCCACCACATGGAACTTGCCTTCGCCCAATGCGATCACTTGCAGACCCCACTTCTGCTTACCGTCTTGATCGCCGAGTTCCCCTTCGTACTCCCCTTGAACGGCGAAGTCGGGATATTTCTTTGCCTCCTCGACGGTGATCGCGGCGATCCCCTTCGAATCAGCAGCGGTCGCCATCGGTAAATGATTCACGACGGACAACACGGACGAGGCGCAAACGCTCAAACCCAACAAAACGGCAGGACGAAAGAACGATCGCATGAGGCAGGCTCCGTGTGAGGACTTGGGGATCAAACAACGGAGCAACATTGTGCGGCGAGGCAAGCGCAGCCACAAGCACGAGACAATGGTTCGTACAAATGGAGGGAGGGCGAGGCTCCCGCCGAGCCGCGACGGAGAGGGCGCGTGATTCACGCAACGGCTCGGCGGGAGCCTCGCCCTCCCGATCATCACAAACTGAGCGTTACGGGCAGCGGCAACAGCGGGTCATGTTGAAGACACCGTGATCGCGCTTCGAGCAGTACGAGGCGACGAAGCTCGTGTCGGTCACGGTCACCGTGTACGAAAATGTGCCGAACAGAAAGCCGAGGTCCGATGATCCCGACATCGTCAGCTTGTCGTCTTTGCGTTCGGTGACCGTCAGCACGACGTCGTACTCGAACGGGAACAGCCCCCAGAACCGGCCGTCGAAATGGACGCAGTAGTGGTCGTCGTCGATCTTGCGGAAGTCGCCGGTGATCGGGCCATCGTGTCCGTTGGAGTGACTCAGCCAAGTGCCGCTCCAATGACCAGACAAATCGGTCGGAGCTTTGGCCGCCGGGACTGGGGCTGGTTTCGGTTCCGCCGCCGGCTTGTCTTCGGCGAACGTCACGACCGACAACAACAACGCAACACACGAAACCAACGGACGGAGCAGACGGAAACGCATGGCAAGTACCTCGCGAATGAGTGAATGGTGAGCCGAGCAACACCACAAAATTGCGAGCCGCGAACGTGTGTGTCCAGAAGCGATCGTCGAACGGGAGTAATTCGCTTGCGGTCCAAGCAGTTGATGCCAGATGTGCCAGTCGTACCGAGTCTGGGCCGAATCGCCCGCGCGTTGCCGTTCGGACGAGCGGACGCTGAAATGCCATACTCATCAGAGAATCCCGCTCGCGACACGAGGAGTCCTTCCCATGAGCGATCAGCCCACGAACGGCAGCGCGTCCAGCAACGCCGATGCGTTGCCCACGCTGGACTTGAGCGAGTCGGCGGCCCCTACGCCGCCGAAGTCATGGTCGGGAGAACCCGTGCTGGAGCTACGGCATCTGCATCGCTTCTTCGGCAAGCTCAAAGCAGTGAACGACGTGTCGTTCAAGGCATATCCCGGTCAAGTGCTGGGCTACATCGGCCCGAACGGAGCGGGCAAGACGACGTCGATGCGGATCATCGCGACGCTCGACACGCCGACCGCCGGCGATGCGTTCATTTGCGGTCACTCGGTGATCGACGACCCGGACAAAGTCCGTCGAGTGCTCGGCTTCATGCCCGACCACTTCGGCAAATATCAGAACATGAACGTCATCGAGTACCTCGACTTCTTCGCGCGAGCTTACGGGCTGCGCGGAGCCAAGCGGCGCGACTCGCTGGAGAACGTGCTGGTCTTCACCGAGCTGCGCAAGCTCGCGGAGAAGCCGATCGCCACGCTCTCGAAAGGACAATCGCAACGGCTCGCGCTCGGCCGCTGTTTGATTCACGACCCGCAGGTGCTGATCCTCGACGAGCCGGCCGCCGGACTCGACCCGCGTGCCCGCATCGAACTGCGCGAACTGATCCGGCTGATGGCCACACAGATGAACAAGACGATTCTGATCAGTTCGCACATCCTCACCGAACTGGGAGAGATCTGCGATTCGGCCGCAATCATCGAAGCCGGCAGCGTGCTCGCCTTCGGCACGATCGAGGAACTGGCGAAGCGACAGCGACACGAAGAGGGCCAAGTCGGTCAGAAGACGCTGGCCGTGAAGTTGCTGGCCGTTGACAACCCGAAGCACAGTCCCGCCGCACTGGAGCGCTGGCTGTTCGAGCAGCCGTTCGTCTCAGCCGTTCAAGTCGCGGGACTCGATGTGAACTTTGAATTCGATGGCGACCCGGACGCTCAGCACCAATTGCTGCGCGGCCTAATCCACGCCGGCTTCCCGGCCATCGAGTTCCAAGGCAAAACCGAAACGCTCGAAGACGCCTTCATGAGCATCACGAAAGGCGTGATGCAGTGAGAACAGGGGTTAGGGACTGGGGGCTAGGGGTTTGGAAAGACCTGCATGTCCCCAGCCCCTAAGGAATGTGAGCGCAATCACTTCCCGTATTGTGATCGTGAGGTTCGGACGAATCTCTGCGCTCTTCGCTCCTCTGCGGTGAAAACAAATCTCACCGCAGAGGAGCGAAGAGCGCAGAGAATTACTGTGACATTTCCTGCGAGCGACAACGTCGGAAAGTTATTGTGGCCCCATTCCTAACCCCTCTGCCGCCATGCCACGTTTTGTCCTGCTCACTCACGATCACCCGTTCGTCCACTGGGACTTGCTGGTGCAGCGCGGCGAGGTGCTGCGGTCGTGGCGGTTGCTGGAGAGTCCTGATCGCTGGCGCTCCGCAGCCGACTCAATGGTCCTTTCAGCGGAAGCGATTGCCGATCATCGGCTGATGTATATCGACTACGAAGGCCCGGTCAGCCGCGAGCGGGGGTCTGTCGCACGCTGGGATCACGGTCACGTGGAATGGCTGGTGGACTCGGAATCCACCGTTCGACTGCGGCTGAGCGGCTCGCAACTCGTCGGCGAGTTGACGCTCGATCGTGAGCCGTCGCAACCGCTGTGGTCGGCTCGATTCTATCCGACGATTGACGCTTGAACTTGAAACCGGCCGCCACTCAAACTAACCCGAAGCGCCAGCGAGGGCGGGCGCTTCACAACGCGTCGTCCGAAAGTGAGTCGATGGAGCGCTCGCCCTCGCTGGCGCTTCGGGTTAGTGTGTTGGTCACGCTTTTCAGAATCGAAAGACCGAGCCTTCCGATGTCCGACCGAACTTCACTGCGGATTCCTCGCCGCACCGCGATCACTGCGGGAGCGACCGGCTTGCTCGGCCTGACGCTGTCGAAACTATTCGCGGCCGAGGAGAACTCGGCATTTCGTAAACGGTCCGGGCGAGCGAAGTCGATCATCTTCCTGTACCAGTTCGGTGGGCCGAGCCATGTCGATACGTTCGACATGAAGCCCGATGCTCCCGAAGGAATCCGCAGCCTGTTCGGGCAAATTGATTCAGCCCTGCCGGGCGTGCGCATCTGCGAACATCTGCCAGAGACGGCGAAGGTGCTCGACAAGGTCACGCTCGTTCGCACCGTGTTTCATTCGATGAAGAATCACAACTCGGCGGCGTACCACGCGCTGACCGGGTATGCGCCGACGGTGGACGACATCCGGTTGAAGGATTCGATCGAGTTGTTTCCGGCCTACGGCTCGGTCGTGGACCGGATCGCTCCGAATGCCGAGACGATGCCGACGTTCGTCTCGCTGCCGCACGTCATTCGCGACGGCTCGGTCACTCCAGGACAGCACGCCAGTTTTCTCGGCAAGCGGCATGACCCTCTGCTGATCACGGCTGACCCGAATGACTCCGGCTTCAAGTTGCCGGAGTTGAGCTTGCCGTCGAACCTCTCGGCCGATCGCCTGCTAAGCCGGCGCGAGATGCAGCGGATCATCAGCCAACAGACTCGGCTGCTGGAGCATTCGGCGACGGCTCGCGGCATCGACGAATACTACGACCGCGCGCTGGCGATGCTGTCGTCGTCGCGCGTTCGCGATGCGTTCGATCTGTCGCGCGAGCCGGCGAAGACTCGCGACAGCTACGGCCGAACGACCTACGGCCAGAGTTGTTTGCTCGCGACACGTCTGGTCGAGGCGGGCGTGAAGTTCGTCAACGTCTACTTCGACGAGACCATCGGCGGACAGAGCACCACCAGCGGCGGCTGGGACACGCACGGTTTCAACGACACGCGGGCGTATCCGATCTTGAAGGCTCGGCACTTGCCGATGACGGAACACACGTTGCCGACGCTGCTCAACGATCTCGAACAGCGCGGATTGCTCGACACGACGCTCGTCGTTTGGATGGGCGAGTTCGGCCGGACTCCGAAGATCAACGCCAACATCAGCCGCGATCACTGGCCAAGTTGCTACACGGTGCTGCTCGCCGGCGGCGGCGTGAAGCGCGGCTACATGCATGGCCAGTCGGACAAGAACGGAGCGTATCCCGATCGTGACCCAGTGCCGCTGGGTGATCTGGCCGCCACGATGTTCGCCGCGATGGGTATCGATCCCGACACGGAACTGCGCGACAAGTTGAATCGCCCGCTCCCGGCGGCGAACGGCAAACCGGTGTGGGGTGTGTTCTCGTAGATTCTCGTGAAGCCCCGCTCGATGCTGTCGAATGTGTGTCTTTTCAAGTTCGCTAGTTTGGCTTGTCGACGACCAATACTATCCGTCCCGCCGACAATTCAATCGCTCTTACGGCATATCAATTCCGCCTGTTTCGGACGAGTTCCGTCATACCGCGCGAGGACATCGATGATCGCTCAGCCGAAGAAACTTCGCTTGCCGAATGGGCTTGTTGTGTACTCGCTCAGCAAGTCAGACACTCAAGCGATCTACGAAGAGATCTTCGAGAACGACATTTATCGTCGTCACGGGGTGACGATTTCCGACGGTGATCAAATCCTGGACGTGGGAGCGAACACCGGGTTGCTGGAAGTCTTCTTGCACCACATTGGACGGTCTGTCTCCGTTCACGCGTTTGAGCCGATTCCGGACATTTTTGAAACGCTGCGGCGCAACGTCGAACTTTACCCCAATCCCAAGCTTCAAATTCACAACTGTGGCATTTCGGAAAAGGCTGGCACTGCGACGTTCGCGTTCTATCCCCGCGCATCGTGCATCTCGACACAATTCCCCAATGACTCTCCGGAAGAGAAGGCTCGCATTATCAAGTACATCTACTCGCAGATGGATCGCTTTCCAACACCAGCAATTGCAAACGTGCTGCGCATGATGTTTGGGTTTACCCGGCCCTGGCTCGCGGAGCGGATTTTTGCGTACTTCTACCACCGGGTCAGCGTCACCTGTCAGTTGCGAACACTTTCGGAAGTCATCGCAGAACATCAATTGGACCGAGTCGACCTATTGAAAATCGATACCGAAGGTGCAGAGATGGGAATCATTCAAAGCCTTACCGCAGATGACTGGTCCAAGATTCGGCAGACGATTATCGAAATCCATGATGTCGCCGATGTCGCCCCGATCGAAGCGATTCTGCGACAACACGGCTTTCGATTGACGAACGACATCAATCCGTTGATCCCAGACATCCATCTGCTTTACGGGATTCGCTGAGACAACATTGCCTTTACGGCCCAGTACGATGAGTGTTGAGATTGCTCCGATCAGAATTCGAGATTTTCGCAACAGGAAAAATCAGCCCCTCAGTTCAAGGCTTCATCGGAGACGAAATCGACGGCGATGGTTCCAGCATCTATTACCAGCTCAGCGAACGGCGAGCGGTTGTCGGGCGTGGATTTCGTCCAGCGGATAGCTCGATCTCGAATGTGAAATCGCGGTTTCATGGGACAAGTGCCGCGAGCGGTAGCCCTCAGGGTGCGACTTGAACCAGCGCCAAGCGGTTTCCACGATCTCGTCGAGTTTGGTCAATCGAGGAGTCCAGCCCAACTCGGAGCGGATTCGATCGGAGTTAGCAAACAGTTCTGCCGGATCCCCTTCACGGCGCGGTCCAATGCGTACCGGGATTGCTTTTCGAGTCACGCGCCGCACGGAGCCGATGACCTCGCTGACGGAATAGCCATGCCCAAGGCCGACATTGAAGAATCGGGAAACCCCTGATTGGACTCCGGTGATTGCCAAACGATGCGCCGAGCAGATGTCGTCGACATGAATGTAGTCGCGGATGCACGTCCCGTCGGGCGTGGGAAAGTCGTTGCCATTAATCGTGAACGATTCGCGCAGCCCCATCGCCGTCAGCAACAGGATCGGAATAATCCGCAGTTGCGGATCGTGGTCTTCTCCCAGCACTCCGTCCGCCGAGCAACCGGCCACGTTGAAGTATCGCAAAGCGATACAGCCAAACGAGGCGTCTGCCTTCACGAGGTCGCGCAACAATTGCTCGACGGCCAACTTCGATTGCCCATAGGGATTGCAGGGGCGTTGAGGCGAATGCTCGTCCAAGGGAAGGCGATCGGGAATTCCGTAGGTCGAACAAGTGGAACTGAAAACGAGCCGCTTCACGCCGGCGCACTCCATCGCCTCTAAGAGATGAATCGTGCCGGCGGTGTTCGTCTTCAAATAGCGCCGTGGATGCCGGACGGATTCGCAGACGTAACTCAATGCGGCGAAGTGCATGACCGCTTCGACTTCATGCTCACGCATGATGGCGGTCATTCGCAGCGTGTCGGCCAAATCCAACTGGTAGAAGGGGGCATCCTGATGGACCGCCTCGCGATGTCCGCGAGACAGGTTGTCGATGACGACAACGTCCTGGCCATCCTGAATCAACTGTCGTACGCAATGTGAGCCGATGTAGCCCGCTCCACCGGTGACCAAAATCCGCATCTTGTCTGATCCTCACGTCCGTTCGCAGGCAAGAACCTGCGATCCTGGTTGGGATTGGCTCCGTCCGACACGATCTCTTAAGTCAGCCTCCAAGCGATCGACACACGCTTCGATGTCGAAATTCAAAGACGATTCACGAGCACGCCGAGCAAACTCCCGGCGGCTGTTCTCATCATTCAAAAGAACAATCAACTTTTTTGCCATGTCGCGGGGGTCATTCGGGCGACTCAAGTACCCGTTCACACCCTCTTCGATCTGTTCGCAGTTGCCTCCAGCGGCGGCAGCGACGACGGGAGTTCCAGACGCCAGGGCTTCCAGGTTGGTGGTGCAGAAGTTTTCCGTGACAGACGGGTTGGCAAATACGGCCGCGCGAGCAAACAGCCCTCGCAGCGTGTCACCATGGGCTTCGCCCCAGACGCGGATTCACTGGCCCAGACGTTGTGCCTCAGCGGCGACCTTCGTCCCCATCGGGCCGCTACCGACCAGAACCAACAGTGCATCCGGGATGGTCCGCTCGACTTCACGAAATGCCTTGAGTAATACCGAAACATTTTTCTCCGGAGCGATCCGCCCGACAAACAGTACCACTCGCGAGAGGTCGTCTGGCATCGGGTCGAACTGAATATTGTTGGGGTGAAACCGCTGACAATCGACTCCGTGATAAGTGAGCGGCTGGCAATTCGCATGGCCAAATTGGCTGAGCTTGGACAGCAAATACCGCGACGTGAAATAGGTGCTCTGGTAGGCTTCGGTAAAACGCCGGTTCAAATATCCTGCCAACGGACTGCCGATCGCGACCAGTGCTCGGCCGAAGTACCGTTCGGCGTAGCCAAGCCAGTCGGTTTCGTACATGCCGACCGTGGGGATTCCAGTCTGCTGCGCGTATTTGTGTCCCACAGGACGCCCATAGCCCCGCAGTAACAGTGAACTGAATCCGCGCATTCCCGCCGGGTCTACGACCACCTGAATGTCGGGGCGAAAATCCGCCACCATCGCGGCATCATCCCACTCGGAGTACCGACGCGGCTCTGGATGTTCGCGATTCAGCAAGTGCGGCCGAGTCGGATAGACTCGCTTGATGAGATTCGGAAATTCTGAGCCGTCGTAACCCACCATGCTGCGATTCCGCACGGCATCGGGATATTGCTCGTCGATTTGTGGATGCAGCAGCAAGACGTGATGACCGCGATCCAGCAGCCGAATCAATCGCTGGTGTAATCCTGTCGCAATTCCCGTGAGTGCCGGCGCATACGAAAACGTGAAGATCGCAATTCGTAGCGGGCGAGGGGCATTTGCGGAAGTCAACATGAAGCGTCTTGTTGCGTCGTGGACCTCAAAAGCGGCCTGCCGTAGCCGGACTTCTCCCTACTTTGGGGGCAGAAGTGTGCGATCGACAGAATTCCAAGTCAAGCTCGCCCAAAACATCCCAGCCGACTCGGTATTGAGGGTCGTCTTCGGTACGACACAGTTTTCCCAACCGGATGAATCACCCTGCTTTCCCTACGATTGTTGCCAATTCTGCGCCACCTGAGAACACAGTTCTCGACCCTCCGAATGGAAGAACATCACTCCGAATGGAAGACCATCACTCCAGGCGTCGAGAGGTCAGAGCGGATTCCTTTGAGCGATCCATTCTTTCCATGCGGGCAAGCCTACCAATGGATGCTGGCAGCTTCCCCGCTCGCAAACGAACACGGTCAGTTGACCTTGTCGAGGAGACTTTCCGACGAGCAAATCACCGACGGAGATCGGCAAGTTGTCATCAGAGTCCTGAGATTTCCTCAACGCAACAACGTGATTGGGCCAGAAATGCTGCCAATGCTCGTGAAGAGCTTCCCGAATCTCACACGTCGGAATGGAAGGCTCAACGAAGACAACCTCTTGAGTCGGTCCCAGAATAAAATCGAGCGCGAGCAGTGACTGCCCGCTGGCCATCGCGAACTTGTCGAGCTGTCCGGACATCGCCTCCAGCGTTGCATAACCCCGACCGAGCAACTGCGTTCGCCCGGTCAGCGTGCCCAGCCGTGCGAGTGCGTACGCCGCCATACCGTTGCCCGACGGAGTCGCGTTGTCCTGCGTGTCCTTCACGCGCGCGACCAGTCGTTCGTGGTCGATCGACGTGTAAAAGAATCCGCCGCGCGGGTCGTCAAATCGCGAGAGCATCTGCTCAGCGAGATCGAGTGCGATCCCTAGCCATCGTGGCTCGAACGTGGCTTGATACAGATCGACCAGGCCGTCGATCAGACATGCGTAGTCGTCGAGGTAGGCGTTGAACCGAGCTTGCCCATCCTTGAACGAGTGCAGCAACCGCCCGTCGGCATCGCGCATGTTGGCCAAAATGAAGTCCGCCGCCGCGCTGGCAGCCTTGGCGTAACGCGGCTCGCCGAGAATCGCCGCCGCCTGCGACATCGCCGCGATCATCAGGCCGTTCCAACTGACGAGCACTTTGTCGTCTCGGGCGGGAGTGATCCGCCGCGATCGTGCATCGAACAACTTCGCTCGGCAACGAGCGAGGAGGTCGTGGGGCACGTTTTCAACGTGCCCGGCCGGGGCGAGCACGTTGGAAACGTGCCCCACGTTTGGGCGATTGAGAATGTTGTGCCCCTCCCAATTGCCTCGCGGCGTCACGTCGTAGGCATCGCAGAATAGCCGACCGTCCTCCGGGCTGAGCAGCGACAGTACTTCGGCTTCGCTCCAGACGAAGAACTTGCCTTCCTCCCCTTCGCTGTCGGCGTCTTGGGTCGAGTAGAAGCCTCCCTGTGGCTGAGTCATCTCGCGGAGGACGTAGTCGAGCGTCTCGCGAACAACGCGCGCGTCGTCGCCGTTGCCGGTCGCTTGGAACGCTTCCAAATAGACCGGGACGAGCAGCGCGTTATCGTAGAGCATCTTCTCGAAGTGCGGCGCGAGCCATTTCGCGTCGGTCGAGTACCGATGAAAGCCACCGCCGAGCTGATCGTAGATCCCGCCGTTCGCCATCTTGTCGAGCGTCAGCCGCACGGCATCGAGAGCTTCTTGCTCGCCAAACCGCCGCCAGCAGCGCAGCAGCACGCGGAGGTCCATCGGATGCGGAAACTTCGGAGCACCGCCGAAGCCCCCCTGCTGCCAATCGACTCGTTGCAGGAATTGCCCCATCGCACCGCGCAGTGTGGCGAGGCTCAGGCCGGAACGCGGCAACGACTCACTCGCGGCGCGCACAACTTCGCCAGTCAGTTCCTCCGCACTGCGAATCACATCATCGCGACGGTTCTTCCAAGCGTCGGCCACGCCGTTCAGGATGTTTCGAAATCCCGGCATACCCATTCGCGAAGTCGGTGGCCAGTACGTTCCGCCGAAGAACGGCCGCAGGTCGGGGATCAGGAACACAGACATTGGCCAGCCGCCGCGACCCGTCATCATCTGCACTGCCGTCATGTAAATCTGATCGAGATCCGGCCGCTCTTCGCGATCGACCTTGATGCAGACGAAGAGCTCGTTCATCAGTGCCGCGATGTCGGAGTTCTCGAAGCTCTCGTGCTCCATCACGTGGCACCAATGACACGCGCTGTAGCCGATCGACAGGAAGATCGGCTTGTTGAGCTGCTTGGCCCGTGACAACGCCTCGTCGCCCCACGGAAACCAATCGACCGGGTTGAAGGCGTGCTGCAACAAATAGGGACTGGTTTCCGAACCTAGTGCGTTCGGCTGCGATCGTTTTGGGGCATCGGACGGAGAGGGACTCATGAATGGCTTTCAGGTTTGAGGTAGTCGTTCGGATCGTAGTCGGCACCAGCACGACGCGCAAGCGAGTGGTTGTTGGTGAAGAGCCACTCGCTTGCGCGTCGTGCTGAAATTGCCAGACGGAAACTCGACAGAGAGTTGTCTTGCGGTGCCGTTGACCCTCCGCGAGAGTGCCGCGACCCATAGAGGCCCCAGCATGTCACAGCACAATTCAGGAGACATCCGTCGGAGATGCCTGTGTCTCCGGACATTGATCGTCGGCATGATGGCCACCGCCGCGCTGATCGCAAACAACGTCGATGCCGACGATCCTCCTAAGTCCCGACTGAACCGCGTCACGTTCACCGACGCGAAGTCCGTCACACGCATGATCGAATCGCGTGTGTTGCTAGAAGCACAAGATGGCGGGCTGTTGCTTGAAGGTCGCGACGGGCGGTTGTGGAACGTGACCCCCAAGCAGCTTCAGAAACGTGAGGCAACCGAAGACCCGTTCCAGCCGTTGAGCGCAGAACAGCTCGGCGAACAGCTTGCGCGCGAGGTGGCCGAGTTCGGCATCAAGACTCCGACGCAGGTCGTTGTCACGAAGCACTTCGTTGTCTGCTCGACCGCCGGTCGCGTGTACGCTGAGTGGTGCGGTTCGCTCTTCGAGCGGCTGCACGACGCCTTTCATGCGTACTGGAAAGAGGCGGGGCTTGAGCTGCACGAGCCGGAGTTTCCGTTGCCGGCTGTCGTGCTCAAGGATCGCGCCGAGTTTGCCGAGTTCGCGACGAAGCACGACCGTCCCGATGCGGCGCAGGCTCCTGGATATTTCTCCGAGCCAACCAATCGGATCATCCTGTTTGATCTGACCGCCAGCCCGAATTCGACGCCAGCCAAGACGGCCGGAGACATTCGGCGAAAGCTCGAAGCATCATCGTTCAACGTCGCCACGATGATTCACGAGGCGACGCATCAGCTCGCCTTCAATAGCGGCTTGCACACGCGCTACGCCGACAATCCCCTGTGGCTAACCGAAGGGATGGCGATGTTCTTCGAAGTGCCGGACCTCGACAGTCGCTCCGGGTGGAAAACGATCGGGCGCGTGAACGCTCCACGGCTGAAAGACTTTCGCGAGATCAGCCGCATGCCGCGCGCGTTCCTGCCGCTGGCCGAACTGATCCGCTCAGACGCCGGCTTCCAGAAGGCTGAGCAATCGCGAGCAGCCTACTCTGAGTCTTGGGCGTTGACCTTTTTCCTGCTCAAGTCGCACCGCGAACAAGCCGTGGCGTATTTGAAGCTGATTCAACGCAAACCCAGATTGATCGCAGATTCGCCCGACGATCGCCTGGGCGAATTCCAAAAAGCCTTCGGCGAACTCGAGACGCTTGACGGCGATTGGAAAAAATGGATCAGTCGCCAGGGCAAATGACGCCCGCAAAATCAGAATCTCCCGCGAAGCTCACAGCAGTACGATTCGCGATGCCAGGTCATTGGTCCGAAATGAGTTTCAGCGTGCGGCTATTGGCGATCTTGCGGAACACCAGTTCCAACTGATCTTGAACAGCCGAGATGCTGGAACCGCCGGGCACGTTGAAGTGCTCACCGCCAGTGATGTCTGCGACTTGCTGCATCAGCGACATGTCCGCTCCGGCTCCCAGGCTGATCGTGAGAATCTTGATCTTCGCGGCCGCGGCTGCGTTCGCCTCAGTGAGCACCGCGGCCTTTGCGGTCGCCGCGCTACCTGGCTCGTTGGCCTCGCCATCCGTCATGAGCACCATCAAGCGGGAGGCGCGCGGACGGGCCTTCTGGATCAGTTCATCGCGTCCGACTTTCATACCGGCCGAGATATTCGTCCCCGATTTGTAGTGCCCCGCTTGCCGTTGCTGCGTCGTCGATTTGATCTGACTGAGGTTTCTGCTCAAGCCATGCTCCAGGATGGCTCCGGTGGCGTTGGTGTGCGTGTAGATCGACAGGCCCACTTGATCTTCAGCCTCCATCTCGACGAGATAATCGGTGAATAATCCGACCGCGTCTTTCATCGAACCCACTGGCTGCTCGCTGGTCTTCCACAGATCAGGAGTATCCGACGCGCCGTAGCGCCGCGTTTGCAAGTATTCCATCCACGTCATGTAGCCAAACATGTCACGATAGCCGGCGGCCTTGATGTTGTTGCTCGACTTCTGCACTTCCTGAATGTACTCGTCCCAACTGCCGCCGGGATACGGATATGGTTTGGTTAGCCCCAACGCCGATTTGATGTTGGCCAGTGTGAAGTCGAATTGTTCGCCAAGGTTGCCGGACGACAGACTGGCATTCGAACCAGACGTCACCCAGCAACTCGTGATGTCCTTTCCCGCGTTGCTGCCGGACCCTTGGAGGATTTTGAGCTTTCCGGTCAGTCCGGAAAATGTCTGAGTCGCTCCGTTCGAGAACTTCAGACGTGCCGACGTAAGATTCAGCGTCGATACGACTTCAACCGACGACCTTTTGAAGGTCACGTCGATGTGCGGAATGGTGCCCGACGCGGCTCGGCCCGCCAGCGTGGCGTATTTCGGAGTGACGGTGAGCTTGCCGTAGACCGGCGAACCCAGTTGTGTCCACATGGATTGCATGTTGGACTCGATGTAGCTGCGGCCCAGCTTGCTGATGGCTCCGAAGCAACTGTCGTCGTTCATCGATCCAGAAAAATCGAGCACGACCATGATGTCGCGCGGCTGAAAAGTGGCGATCGCTTCGGCCCCGACGTCGGCATTCTTTGAACCGATCGCGGGCGCGAAAAACAACGGCAACCGGTTGTCGCTTCCCGCCACGGTGGTGCGCATGGCTCGCACTTTGATGACGTTGTACGGCGTTGCGTCCTCACCCCATTGAATTTTGTAGTTCTGCGAAGCGCCATTCCAAACCAATTTGCCAAACGTGATGTCCGAAACCGGATCGATGATGACCGAGGCATGATCGCCGGCGCGGTGCATGGCCGCAGTCTGAATGACGGCGTTGCGCGCATTCGTCCGCACCAACGCCGGATCTTCGATACCGCTGAGTTCCATCGCTCCCGACAGCGCGCTGGCGTCGGCCGCGGACTGCAGTTGCGTCCGCGTCAATTCGATGAATCCCACATCCACGGTCATTGCCACGAAGCCTAGCAACACGACCATCAACACGGCCGTGAGCACCAGAATCGTCCCGCGACGGTCACTCGTCCGCTCTCGCAGTGAGGAAAACAATTTCATGGAGTCTTGCTCCTTGTGTCTTGCGGCTCGAATGACCGATTGCCCGAGTACCGACTGTCTCGAATAAAGACAGACAGGTTTTTTTGCTGTGCAAACCTAGGACACGGTTTCGCCTGGTCAACCTGAAACTTCCGCAACAATCCCCAATCTTGACGGAGACACTGTGGGTCACGACGCAGGACAATTCCAACCGGCCTGGTTGACGTTGCCAGAAGTCAACGAGTCGTTGCGATCGGCCTGACAACGGACGTCAATTCGATGAATTGCTGTCGAACGGCAATCGGCCTTCCGCTACAACTCCCACCCGTGACAGAAGCCAGTTCGTCAGGGATCGACGACCGCGATGTTGACGCTCAAAGGCAAAATGCTGATCGGTGTGGGTCTGGTGCTGGCAATGGTCGGCACGCTGACCATCAGCAGTCTGTGGGCGATTCTCTCGTATCGCGACGTCGTGAACGATTTGGATCGCAACCTCAATCGCGTGCCGAGACGCAGCGAATTGATCGAAGCGTTCGCCGCGATGCTCGAGCCTCTCCATGCTCGGTTGGCCGACGACACGCACGGCTGCGCGAGGCGACAATGGCTCTTCCAAGAACGGTTGGCCGAAGCGAAAGATCGCAACGACGATGCGCTCGACAAACTGGCGAGATTGCCGGTGCAACCCGCGTTTTCTGCGACGCGCGATCTCGCTCAGGAGCAACTCCTGGATATTGCCAATCGCTTGAAGGACCTGTGGGTCGAACAGAGGCTGCTGCTCGACCCTCAACGAACCGCTAACGTCCAGAAATCGTTGCGAAATCAAGTCAATCAACTGCAGGGGATCGCTGCAGGGATTCCGGATTTCGGCAACAGCCTGCCTCAGTTGCTCAAGTCTTCGCGGCAGACGTATCGCTCCAGCTTGTGGTGGGTCTCGGTGTCAACGGGGCTGGTGGTCCTGCTGCTGGTCTTTGGTCTCTTCGCCGGACGGCGCTGGATTTCACGGCCTTGGAAAAAACTGCTCGAAGGAACGCATCGAGTTGCTCAGGGCAAGTTCGATTACCGCGTGCGGCTCGACACGCGCGATGAGTTCGCCGAGCTGGCGGATTCGTTCAATTGCATGACCGACCGCTTCGTCGAGACTCGCGACAAGCTGCAGCGCGACGCTCGCGAACTGGCCGAGCAGTTGACTCGGCAGGAGCGGCTCGCCGGATTGGGATTTCTTTCCGCAGGAATCGCTCACGAACTCAATAACCCGCTGACCGCGATCCGCTGGACGAGCGAGTCGTTGTTGAGTCGCATCGCGACGCTGCTCGAAAACGTCTCGCCGCAGAACGCTGCGTTTGTCGAAAACTACTTGAAAATGATCCAGTCCGAATCGTCGCGCTGTCAGCAAATCACGGCCAAGCTATTGGATTTTGCCCGCGGCGGCGACGGACTGCGGGCGAATCACGACCTCACGCAAGTCATTCGCGAAGTGATTCACCTCGTCCGTGCCATGAGCAAATACCGCCAGTGCGAAATCGTGTTCGACCGTGCCGAACCCTGCATACTGGAAATCAACGGCAATGAAATGAAACAGGTCGTGCTGAATCTCGTCGCGAACGCTCTGGACGCAATCGAAGATGGGTCTCGGCACATCGACCGCCGTCCGCGGTTGTCCGGGCCGGGAGTGAAGCAGTCCGAAGTTTCGCAATCGTCGGAGCAAACAACCGTCGCCGCAGGTCGGCTCGAGATTCGCTTGACGGAATTCACGGACCAGATCGAACTCGAGTTTCAAGACTCTGGCTGTGGCATGTCAGCGGATGTCATTCGCAAGATTTTCGACCCGTTCTTCACGACGAAGCCCTCTGGCCAAGGAACAGGGTTGGGCTTGCCGATTTGCCATCGCATTGTCACCGAGCACGGCGGCCGCCTCGCTGCCACCAGTCGCGGCATCGGCTTCGGTAGCACATTTCGGCTGAGCCTCCCGCGAGTCGCGAATTCTCGGCAAAAAGTGGCCTGAGTTCACCTCGTCAACCCCCGTTGCCTGGCTTGTGTGAATCTGCTATCAACCCCGCCCTTCCGTGACACGGAACGTCAAAACGGACTGAAGCCACGCTATCCCGTAACACTTTGCGGGACAGCCTCACCGAATGGAGTCGGGAGTCGAGCCTTGAGCGCTGCCTCGTGCTGCAAATTGCGTGTGTTGTTCATGGACGACGAACCGCTCATCCGCCAAATCATGGCGGTCGAACTGCCGGCTCGCGGGCACGATGTCACCGTTTGCGAAGACGGAACCTCGGCGCTGAAAGCATTGTCCGAGAAATCGTTCGATTGCGCAATCATCGATCTGCAAATGCCCGGACTGACTGGTTGGGACGTCGTGGCTCGGATGAAAGAACTCGCTCCAGACACGTTGGCGATCATCCACACTGCCCACGGTAGCATGGACGCCGCGATCCAGGGCCTGCGAATGCAAGTCTTCGATTTCCTGCCGAAGCCTTGCAGCCTGTTCGACCTCGACGGCATGTTGCGGCGCGTCGCCGACCACCGCAATTTGATGAACAAGACCATCGCCCTGGAAAAGACGCTTCGAGCCGTGCAAGGCAGTTCGGAATTGGTCGGCGATTCCCTCGCGATGCAACGTGTCAAACGACTCACCGACAAGATCGCTCCGACCGATTCCAGCGTGCTGATTCTGGGAGAAACCGGAACCGGCAAGGAATTGGTTGCTCGGCGAATTCACGATCTCAGCCCAAGATCCTCGATGCCGTTCGTCGCGGTCAACTGCGGAGCCTTGCCGGAGCAGCTCGTCGAAAGTGAGTTCTTCGGACATCGCAAAGGAGCATTCACCGGAGCCGACGCCGCTCGCAAAGGACTGCTCGAAGTCGCCGATGGCGGCACTTTGTTTCTCGACGAACTCGGCGAGTTGGACAAGGCGATGCAGGTCAAGCTACTTCGGTTTCTGGAGTCCGGCGAAGTCCGCCGAGTGGGAGAGAACGAAGCGTTTCATGTCGATGTTCGAATTGTTTGCGCGACGAATCGACCACTGACGGACATGATCGTCGCGGGGACATTCCGCGAAGACCTCTACTTTCGCATCAACACGTTTGAGGTTCCACTGCCGGCATTACGTGACCGAAAGGAAGACATCCCAGCACTCGCTCAAGCACTGTTGGCTCGACATCTCAAGGGACGCCGTGTTCCAGAGGGATTTCTGTCGCGTGACGTTTTGGACGTCCTGTCGAATCACGAATGGCCGGGCAACATCCGCGAACTCGCCAATGCCTTGGAACATGCCGTCATCCTTTCCGATGGCCAAGTCCTTTCGCCTGATGATCTTCCCGGAAGCCTCAGCCGACGACGCTCTCTGGGAATTGAACGTGACGAACTTGAATTGGATTTCGGAATCGCGATTGCGACAGCGAATCCCAAAACGATTCAAGCCATGGAAAAAGAATTGATTCTCTCTGCGCTCGTGCGACACGATGGAGACAAACCGAAGGCTGCCTCCGAGCTGGGGATCGCACTTAAGACACTGTACAACAAACTGAATCAATATCAGGCTGAAACGGCCGCACGCGCAGGTTAGTTCTCCATTGAAGTATTTGGCCCCGCCTGGCTTCTCCAAATTGATTTGGAATGAGGGATCCACCGCAACAGCTTTCGCGCAGCGAGAATCGCCGATTCTTTCGCGAGTGAATCCACTCGCAGGACATCTCGCGGCTCGCCAATAAGGCAGCCAGTTGAAATTGATCTACCGGCAGTTTGGCTTGCTGAGTTATAGACCGCGAAAGGGTTTGGGAGAAACATCCAGGTCTCAGGGACGAGACGATGAATGCAGAACTGACAGAGGCTGTGATTGCAACGGCT
>SYJG01000500.1 GCA_005798445.1 Planctomyces sp. | reverse complement strand
TGCAGGAGCGCCTTGCCAAGTTGTCGGGTGGTGTGGCGGTGTTGAAGGTGGGTGCTGCAACCGAAGTTGAACTCAAGGAAAAAAAGCACCGCATCGAAGATGCAGTGAGCACCACGAAAGCTGCCATTGAAGAAGGCGTAGTGCCGGGTGGTGGCGTGGCTCTGCTGCGAGCGACCGCTGGCCTTAAGGGTAAGGGCCTCAGCGATGACGAGACGGTCGGCTACAACATCATCCTCCGAGCCTGCCGTGCTCCGGCGACGCAAATCGCTGACAACGCCGGCGTGGACGGCGGAGTGATCTGCGAGAAGGTTCTCGAACTGGAAGGCAACAAGGGCTACAACGCTGCGACCGGCAAGTACGAAGACCTCGTGAAGAGCGGCATCATCGATCCAACCAAGGTGACTCGATCCGCATTGCAGAACGCCGCCTCGGTCTCGACCCTGCTGCTCACCAGCGACGCTCTGATCGCCGAGAAGCCGAAGGATGACCACAAAGACAGCCACCACGACGAAGACATTTACTAAGCCTTCTTCAACTGAGATCGACCTCCGTGATTGTAACAGCCCTCGACGAGGCAACTCGTTCGAGGGCTGTTTACTTTGCAAGCTTCAGATTTCCGACGGTGTTTACTTCGCGGCCATCATGGCTTCCGCGTCTCGATGAGATTCGGCCAAGAGTGTCGGAAAGACTTCCGTAAAGGACGCGACGAAGGCGCCGTTTTCATCGTCGGCCAGCAGCGACAACGCGGATGGTGGCGTGAATTCCTCCAACATGCGATCCCCCAATCGTTGCCAGTCATTCGCCAGTTGATCGGCCACAGCGATGAGTGCCGTGAGACGTTGATGTTCCTCGGCCAGTTCGGGTTGATGGTGATTCAAAATCACTGACGGAATTGGATTCGGGATTTGCTGGCTGTGTGTGAACCAGGCACCCAGGCGACAGTGATCCGTGCCGATCGCGTCGAATTCTCGATCCAGCAATGCCGGAGACTCGTCGTAGCCGAGCGGATCCACTTTCAGAAACGTCTCTGGATCGACGACCGCGATCAAGAGACGACCGAAGTCGTGCAGCAAACCCGCCGTGAATTCCTCGCCCTGAAAGCCCAGGTGAAACGCACGATTGATGCGCGTCGATAGCAGAGCGGTCGTGAAGCTGTGGAGCCACAAGTTCTCGCGAACCCATTCCTGAGTCATCGTGACCCGGTGCATCAAACTGGCGACGCTGGCCGAAAGGATGAGGTATTGGCACTCGCGAAATCCAATTCGCATGACACAGCGATTCAGATCCACGATGGGAGTGACCGGGCAATACAACGCGCTGTTCGCCATCTCGAGAATGTCGCCGGTGAGTTTCACGTCGCGTTTGACGACGTTCGTGAACTGTGAAATCGAGCATTGGGGATCCTTCACGATTTGCAATGCCTCTTGTGCGACAACAGGCAGCATTTGCAATTGGCCCACGCGCTTCTTCAACGCCTGCACGATTTTCGCGGGCGGCTTGAGATTGGCATCAACATCGGGCATCGTCGCAATCATGAGTGGTTCCTTTGAAAAAGATGAATTGGCAAAAGTGCTCGATCAGGTCACTGGCGATCACGGAGCATGCCCACGATGCCGGATTTCAGGGGAAAGATTTGCGAGGGACTTCATGAATTCCAGATCATGGTCGCCACCGTGATGGCAATGACCGCCGCCGCAGTCGCGAAAGCCCAGTGCCGTCGTCTGCGCTCCGGATGAATCCAAGAATGAGTGGTGCGAGTCACGGCTTCATTCGCGGAAACACGTCCAACCGCTTTCGTTTCAGGCGTCAGGTCAACGTCCGGCATCAGACGGACTCGATTCGCATCCTCCAGGTACTTGGTCAGCACATTCGCGAACTCGAGCGCCGAGGCGTAGCGATGCGGAATGGCTTTCGCCATCGCTCGACGGCAGATCGCATCTAACCGACTCTCGAAGTCTCCAGGAATGTTGAGCCGCTTGGCTTCCTTGGAATGAACTTGTGCCAAGACCGACGCGACGGTCCCGTCAAACGGTTTTTGTCCGCTGAGCATCTCGTACAGGATCACACCGAGCGCATGCACGTCGGTCGCGGGACCGATTTGATCGATCCTGCCCTCGACCTGCTCAGGAGCCATGTACGCGGGACTCCCCAGAATCATGCCTTGCTGGGAGAGCTCCACTTCATCAGGCTGCTGGCGGCGCGCGAGTCCGAAGTCCAACAGGATTGGCTCACCCTCTTGGTTGATCATCACGTTGGCGGGCTTCAAATCGCGATGCACGATCCCTGCCTGATGGGCTTGGTGCAGCGCAGTCGCCAACGTCAGAGCCAGCTTGACGGCGTACCGGGTCGCCAGCGGGCGTCCGTCGACGAGAAACTCCGAAAGCGGTCGGCCGTTGATGTAGGCCATCGTCAAATAGGGCTGCCCATCGACTTCGCCAAAGTCGTAAATCGGACAAAGGTTGGCGTGCTGAAGCGAGGCCATCGAACGGGCCTCGCGATAGAAACGTTCGACGATCTCTTGGCCGTCTTCCGGCTGCACTCGTAACAACTTGAGCGCCACCTGACGATTCAGCAGGCGGTCGGTTGCCAAGCAGACCGTTCCCATCCCACCTCGGCCGAGTTCACGCTCCAACTGGTAACGCCCGAAGGAACGGGGTAGGGATGCGGAATCAACGACAGATTCCACAGCGACTTGTACCACAGACGCACTCTTCGGCCGCAAAAGCACGGTCGACTCGACATCATCCTCAAGGACATTGTCATCCGGCAGCGTGAGTTCGCCCGCAGCAACAAGCGACGAATTCTCTGCGGCTTTCGCGAGACTCTCGACCAACAAATCGGCCGAGAAGTCGGCCGGCTGAAGGAGTGATTCGCGTCGTTGAAACGGTGAGGGTGGTCCACCCGGCTGAGCCAGTCGTGGTTGTGGCGAGGCCATGACATCGCCAGAGTGAACCGTTGATTGGTCAGCACTCGTCCGAAATTCCATCTCGGACAACCGGCGATACCCATTCTTGATCAACTCTTGCAGTTCGAAGATCGCTACCAGACAAGGTTGAGGCGACCGTTGACGAAACTCCATCAGACGTGTGTGACCGCTATGAAACAGGTTTTCAAGTTCGGGAAATGCCAGCAGCCCAGACATCTCTTGCAAGCTTTGAAGAATCTCAGTGAGGTACGTCAGTTTTTCGGGATCGTTCGGAGCCGTTCGCCATTCGGATAGACCGTGATCCAGCAGCTCCAGCTCATCGCGGCTGCGATTCACGAAGTCTCGCTCGATGTCACTAATCAGATCCATATTCCTCATCCCTCGACGTGGTGAGGTCGGACTGCGCACCACGGCAGAGGATGAGTCGAAGCCCTCAGAAACGACTTGATCGAAACTGCTTGACCAACCGTGAAATCTTCACAGACTCGGTCAAGTAGACGGATCGTTCGCATTGCTCCGATCGAATCGATTGCGGATTCTCAGAGCCTGCGAAAGGCGAGCGGGGCGGCGTCAGCCCCCCGGTGGGCACGATCTCCGCTAATAACCGGGGGGCTGACGCCGCCCCGCT
>SYJG01000499.1 GCA_005798445.1 Planctomyces sp. | reverse complement strand
GCCAGTCTGTTCCGTCTCCCGCGTATCGTTGAACTGGTCTCTTTCCTCACCGAAAGACGACACGAATAGCAGCCTGCTCGTGAATTCCGTCCCAACTCCCCTTCACCCATTTGACAAACCGCCACATAGCAGCGAGTGGTTCGTGTCGAACAAACACTCGCTGGCGCGTCGTGCTGACGGATTCGTGCCTTTGGGTGATGACCGACCGTCCAACGGCCGGGGAGACCTGCGGTCCCACGAAGCGGCGGGGTCGGGAGACCCGCGCCGAACGCGACCCGCGCCGAGCGCGGAGCAACAAAAAACCGCACCCAGCAGTGGCTGAGTGCGGTCGAGCGTTTTGTGGTTGATGGTCGGCACGCCGTGGGGCGTGGGCGACGGTTACAGGTGGTTGACGATCGAGCCGACGTAGGTTTCCGTGGCACCGAAGGTCGGATCGGAGAAGGCCAGGTCGAGGGCGTTGAGCATCGCGAAATCGACCGGGTCGGTCGGGTCGAGTTCGCGCGTCGGATCGGCCGTGTCCAAACCCGCTTGGATGAAGATGTCGCTGGTGGCACTGATGGTCCGGGCGACTCCGCCGTCGGTGATGCCACCGCTGGCGATGATGATGAGATCGCCGGCTGTGGCGTCGGCATCAATAATTGTCAGACCAGAGTAGGCCAGGATCGTCACATCTCCGCCGGACAGATCAATCGAGTTGAAGGTGGAGCCGACCTCATCCAGCGTGATATCACCGCCGGCCGAAGTGGTAATCGTGGTGGTTCCACCAAGGGCCAGGACGCCACTGTCATCGACATCGCCCGCCGTGGTCAAGGTGAAGGCTCCGGTGACCGTCGTCGTGGCCAGAGTCGTCGCCGAATCTTCATCGACGGTCGCTGAGCCGGCGGTGATCGACAGCGAATTGAAGTTGTCCGTACCGCCCGCCAAAGTGACGGCTCCCGTTCCACTATTGGAGTTGATGTTCAATTGGCCCAGGACCGTCAAAGTTCCCACGAGGTGGTCCACGGCACCCGCCGAAGTAATCGTCATGTTTCCGTCGGCCTGGTTGGCGGCGGCACCACCGGCAATCGAGGTCGCTCCATCGGTCAGAACCGTCGCAGCGTTTTCGACCAGCGTCACAGTACCGCCGTCTAACGTGAGGTTGCCGAAGGTTGATGAGGGATCGTCGAGGGTGATGTTTTCGAGGCCCGTCGTACCGGCCTTGAAGGTCGAATCGGCCACCGTCAGCGTTCCGCTGTCGGTGATCGCACCGGCCGACACCACGTCGAGCGTGGTTCCGCTGACCGAAGCGAAGTTCGTCGCGCTGTCTTCCTGAATGTCGATCGCCGTGCCGCTCAACGCCAGCGAACCGAAGTTGATCGTATTGGCTGCTGTGTCGAGGTCGATGGTCGTTCCGGTTGTAATCGTGGCCAAACCACCCACGACCACGTCACCCGTCTGAGTCACGGCGGTCGCCGTGGTCAACGTGAACGTGCCAGTAGCGGTGAGAGCCGCGAGCACCGTCGTTGTATCGTCTTGAATCGTGACGTTGGCTCCGGTCAGAGTCAGTGCTCCGTCGAAGCTGTTCGCCGCCGAATCCAGCGCGATGTCGTTGCCGGTGGCCGTCACCGAGGTCGTCCCATCAATCAGCATGGTACCGCTGTCGGACACGGCTCCACTCGAAATCACCGTCAAAGTCCCGCTCGCGGTGGTGGCACCAAAATTGGTCGCCGCTGCTTCGCGGACGCTCAAATCAACACCCGTCAACACGAGAGTTCCAAACGTGTTGCCGATGTTGCTCAGCGTGATGTTGTCGTCTGTGGCCGCAGTGGTGTCGATCGTCACCTGTCCGGCGACGGTCAGCTTCGTGCTCGCAACTTGCGAAACAACACCGACAGCAGTCCCCGTCAGGCTGAACGTACCACTCAGCGAATCATTTCCCAAACCGATCGTGCGCTCCGCACCGGTCAGTGACAAAGTCGCATTCACGCCAGTCAACGTCACCGGGCTGAGGTTACTGACCACGGTCGTTGATGTCAGGGACAGACTTCCGCTCGAACCACCATTCATGGCCAGTGAAGCGCCGAGTCCGGCGATCGTGGTGACCGTGATATCGCCGCCAGCCGTCAGGTTCACTGCACCGGACCCGGTGAGCGTTACGGTGGGCAGAGTCAAGTTACTGTCGCTATCGACCAGGGTGAGGAGCGTCGCCGTGGTGACGGTCACTGTTCCGCTATACGTCGAGGCGGCGGAATTCAGGATCATCGAGCCGCCGGTCGCGGTGAGCGTCGTGTCGCCAGTGACGGTCACGGTGCCGCTGTCCGAGAGAGCGCCCGTGGTAGTCACGATCAAATTTCCCACGGACGACGCGGAAACGATGTCCAAACCGCCCGCACTGTCCACGAATCTGACTTCACCGACTCCTCCGCCACCGCCGCTGAGGGCGATCGAAGCAGCCGTGTTCGCGCTGTCCAAGATAATATCTTCGGGAGTCGTCACGGTCACACGGCCGGTCACAAGCACCGTACCGGTATCGGTCACGTCCTCATCAGAAATCACCGTGAAGTCGCCCGTGGCCACGACGGAGTCGAAGTCGGTTTCGAGAACATTCGTGATCGCCACATTGGTCCCGTCCAGAGTAATACCTCCGGTGTAGAACGAATCGGACGTATCCAGCGTGATGGCCAGAGTCGCATCGATGTCAGTATCACCGCCGACTTGAATCGTGCCGCTATCGGTGACAGCGCCGGCAGCACCAGTCGCATCCAAAGTGAGGTCGCCAGCAATCTCTGAAGTGAAGAGGTTCATGGCACCGACTTCGACGATTTCGACATCATCGCCAAACACGGAAACCGAACCGAAGGTATTCGCAACATCGTCCAGAGTGATATCCGCTGTCCCGTTGGCCGCAGTCACCGTGGCCCGACCGATCACCGTGGCGGTGTTGGCTTGCGTGACGGCACCATTCGTCGAATCGAGCGTGAAGGTTCCTTTCGCCGAAACAATGCCCAGGTCGGTGGCCGTTGCATTGTTGAGCACCGAAATGTTCCGGCCCGTCAGCGCCAGTTGATTGCCGAACGCAGCACCGTAGGTCGAGGTCGATTCATCCAGCGTAATGTCGCTGTTGCCCGTGGTCGTGAACGACGCATCGTCATCCACGTCGATTTGGCCGGAGTCGGTGATGGCTCCCTTGGCGATCACCGTCAGATCACCGGTGGCCGTCGTCGTCCCCAAGTCCATCGAGCTCTTTTCGGTGATGCTGACGTCGTTTCCAGTCAACGAGAGCGAGCCAAAATTATTCGTCCCAACCGTGATGGTGATGTCATTTGTGGCAGGTGTGTCCGTGGTGATCGTGGCCGCACCAGTGACTTTCACGTTGCCGGCCGTATGAGCCACGGCTCCATTCGAGGTCAGTGTAAATGTTCCGGTGGCAGTGATGTTGCCGAGGTCGGTGGCGACGTTGTTGTCGATGGAAATGTTCGTGCCCTTGGCGGCCAAAACACCGGCGAACGACGAGGTGGCTTCATCGAACGTGATCGAATTGCCGCTGGCGGTCAGGGTGGTTCCACCCGTGCCCGCCGTGATCACTCCGCTGTCGCTGATCGCTCCAGTGGACTTGACGGTCAGCGATCCCGCCGCCGCTGTCGTGACCAGACCGAGATTGGTCGGACCGGCTTCGTTGATGTTCACGCTGCTGCCGATGAGCAGCAATCGGCCGAACGAGTTTCCGGAGGAGGACAGCGTGATGCTGTCGGCGACGTCCGCATCAATGTTGGTTTCACCGGAAACATTCACTTTTCCGAACTGCGTCACATTGCCGACGGCGGACACCGTCAGGGCACCCGCGACTGTGCTCTTGCCAAACGCCAGATCGGTTTCATCGGAAGTGATGGTCGTCGTCTTGGTGTTCAACAGAATTCGCTCGGTGGTCGTGAGATTGATCGTCACTTTTCCGTTCAATCCATTGACGCCGTTCACCGAAAGCGTGTCGGTCCCGGCTCCACCCGTGAAAGTGATCGTGCCGATATTGTCCGTGTTCGCTTCCAACAAACGCGTTTGGAATTTTCCATCCACCAGGATGTCGGTGTAGACGGAACCGGAATTGATGGTGATTGCGCTGCCTCCCGCCGCAAGGTCCGTCACGGTGAGCACGTTCGTTCCTGAGTTGAACGCGACTTCCGCCGCGAGCACGACGCGTTCTTCCAGGGTCTCCATCGGGGCACTGGCCTTCAAATTGACCCGCTGCCCGTTGCGGCGCACTTTCGCCAAGCGTTTCGAGCTTGTGCGACCGAACAATGAATTCCAAACCGAACGAGACCAGAGAGACTTCGACATTGCTTTTGTTCCTTGGAAGAAGAAATGGAAGCGAGAACAGTTTGTTTGACACGCGAATCGAGGTTATTTCTCAGCCGGGCCGTGACCGTGAGGGGGGTGGCTCGGGTTGTCGTCAGCCGCCGCCCCCTGACGGGCACGGCACGGAGGTGACACGGTTGGAAAAGTCCTCTCCTCAAAAACCGGGGCAAATCACTGGCCACAGTGGCGGGAAACCCTGAATTCCCTGTGTGATTCACGTCGGCGGGCCAAACTAACTAGCGGGAATAGGCAAAAACAAGAATCATTTTCAAAGTTTCGGTTGAATTCTGGAGTTGTTCAGATTCGTGAACGTGCGAGCGTTCGGCTTGACAAGAGGTGTTGATGTTCGGCGACAGATCGCGGGGGGGGAAGATTTTTGACCACAAAGGCACAAAGGAAACATGAAGAGAAGGAGATTGGATTTGTCCGGGGGCTGACGCCGCCCGGCTCGCCTGTTGGCTTTGTTTTTTGGCTCTCCGCCATTCCTGTTGAAAAGGGGATTGGCCGAAGAGGACTCACGCCAAGGCGCGAAGGCGCAAAGTGCTGAAATCCAGGGAATCTTCCTCTTTGCGCCTTTGCGTGAGTCCTCCGTCAAAACAACACCAATGGCGGAGAACCCAAATTGATTGGTTGGGCTGTACTGCTGGCGGCCTTCTCCCCATTGCCTTCTGTCTTCTTCGTGCCTTCGTGCCTTTGTGGTCAAAAACTTTTGCCCGCGAAGGTGCGAAGGAAGTTACGAGTTGGATGAGATGAGTTTGCGAGTGATACGGGAGGTTTTGGAAAACAGGGATGATGTTTTGGTTGCTGGGCGACGGTGAGTTGTGGCGAAGAACAGGACTCCGGCGGTCAGAGCTGCGGAACTGGATGGGGACAGCCGCTCGGACAATTCCTCAGATTCGTCAGTGTCGGTTGTCGGATCGAAAAATGGATCGGGGATTGTCTGAATTGTCGGCAAGTCGGCCGGTGATTCTTCGAGGCGGACGTCGGCGTCCGGTTGACCGTTCGATTCGGCATTTGCATTCCTGTCGTTGTCGTCACGATCCGCATTACCGTCAGCGTCGGGTGGCCGGTCGACAGGAATCGGGATGAGTTGGAACGGTTTGAGGAGCTGTAGCGCATCGTCGCTTTGCGGTGAGACTCGACCGCTCTCGAGACGGAATTGGATCACGGGTCGTTCGATCAACGCTCCTTCGCGGATGTCTTTGGTGATGAACCAAATCTCGTAGTCGCCGTCGCTCTTTTCACGCACAAACTCTTCGAACAAGTCGCGGTTGTTGAGCAGCAATTCGCCGTCGTTTTTGCCGTTCAGTTTTTGCTTGGATTCCAGGGAACCATCCTCGTTGATGAGCCGGAGTTCAAAGTACTCGTCGGTGCTGACGCTGGACGATGCGGCCGCACCACGGTTGGTTTCGGTCGTGGCTTGCGGAGGAGTCGGTGCGGCCGGTGGGGGCGCGGTGAATCTCGGTGGCTCTGGCGGCGGTGCATCCGGTGCTCGATTGAGCGGCAAGGCGAAACTCTTGGAGGTTGGAATCGTGAATTCAATGACGCCATTATCAAACCGCGGCAGCAGCAACGCGGGATTGTCGCGGACGTCGGTGGTGGACAGCAGAGCCAGCGGAATGATGCCTGGTTCCAGCGGAGCGCTGAGCGGCACGTTGGTCAAGATCGATTCGTCGTCGGGTGCCGCGATCGCTCGGCCTTCGATCAAGATCGAGGTGTGCTGCGAGACCGAGAACCGCACGAGGAACGGATCCGAGGGAAGCACACGGCCAGGCTGTCCTTCGGGGAAGTTCAGCGCCAGGTTCGTGTACTCGTGAGGAAACTCGTAGATCAGTCCCCCTTCCGGGATCAAGTACCGCGTGTTGGTTTTGTCGATCACCACGTCGAAGAGATACGACCCATCGAGCTGCAACGTCGGAGCCAGCACGTTGTCCAGAAACGGCGGCGTCAAATCGCCCCAGTCGAAGTCCACAATGAGATTCTTTTCGCCGGGCTTTCCAATCGGCACCCGAATCGTGCCCAGCAGCAGTTCGCCCGACGGTCCTTCCCCATTCGACTCCAAGTTACTGGCGATGACCAGATCGTGTTCGAAGAATGCGGTATCGGTCATTCCCACATCCGGCCGAATCGAAACCTGCTGCTCGATGCCTGAGTTCGTGCTGATCGTCGCCCCCTCGCCCAGGAACACCTTGCCGTCGCTGGCCACATCCAGCAGCCCATTGCCGTTCGTGTCTTCTGTGTCGAGGCGGCCGTTGTCGTTCACGTCCTCACCGGGGTCCAGCACTCCATTTTTATTCGTGTCTTCAATGTCGAGGTCGCCGTTCTGATTCACGTCCTCACTGAGATTTTCAAGGGCCACATCCAGCAGTCCGTTGAGATTCGTGTCTTCTCCCGTGTCGAGGAGGCCGTTGTTATTCGTGTCCTCATTAATGTAGCCGTTGCTGTTGTCTTCGCCGTTGTTCTGGAGGTCGACATCGAGCACACCGTTTCGGTTCATGTCCACGATGACGCGGTCGATGAGCGGGGAAAGCGGAAAGTTGGAATCGATGACGACGACCGTCGAAACCGTGCGCCCGTTGCGGTCGAAGTCCGCAGTGATGTGAATCACATCCTTGTGGAAGTCGTCGGCGAGGATCTTGGGCTTGGGATCGGCGTCGTAGTCGAGGATGAAGTTCTCGTTGGTGTCCTCATCCAGATCGAGCAGGCGATTTTGATTCAAGTCCTCGAAGCTGAACGCCAACGAACCGGCATAGTCTTGGTCCGTCGAGATGACGCGGCCTGACTCCAGAAAGAAGTCGGCGCGCGCATTCAACTCGATGATTTCAAAGATCTCGTCGGCAGTGGCGGGTTCGTCCTGAATGGCCAGCAAGTCGTCCGCGATCTCGATCGTGTTCGCCGTCAAGCGGATCGTGTTTTCGGATTGCACCGCCGCCAGGGCCAGATTGCCGGGATCGATGCCGTTGATCAGCTCATCCAACAACGGAAGTGATCCGTCTTCGAGCACTCGCAGATCGCCCAATTCGATGTTGATGTCGATCACGCCCCGGTCGGGATCTCCGGTTTCCAGTGGATTCGCATGATTGTGGACGAAGACCAGATCGACTTTGTGCTCGGAACCGGTGCGCGGGTGATCGACGATCGCCAGGTCTTCGGCCAAGCCGCCGAGGTCGTGCAGTTCGATGTTGCCGTCCGCCGGAGTGTCGACAACGTCGTCACCATCAATGTCCAAGTCGTGGTTGAAGGCGATCAACGACTTGACGTGCGTCTCCAACGCGTTGCCAGAGCCGATTCCCAGTAGGGCATCCAATACGACTCCCGCGCGATCCGTGTCTGAGGCGACCGTGCGGGCGACGATGTTTAGCCCTTCGACGAGGTGCATGTCTTCGTCGAAGAAATCATTGATGTCGACGATGGCTCCAAACGTGGCGGTGATTCTGACGGCGGGATTCGTGTCCCCCACCCGGTTCCCGTTCGTCGTCTCGATTTCGCCGAGCATCACGTTTGAACCGCGCAGGTTGATGAACCCCGCTTCGGCAAGGATCCGGGTCTGCTCTTCCATGACGACGTCGCCGACCGAATCGTCGTCGGTGTCGCCGTTGATCACCACGTTGTAGTCGTCGGTCAGGATGCCGGAAGCGTTGGTCAGCAACACGCCGGTGGCCGCGTTGATCGTCAAATCGACTTCCGGCAAGTGGACCGGAATACCGTCCATGTCGAGCGGTTCGACCTGGCTGACGATCAGCCCGTTGAAGCGGATGCTGTCCAGGTGGCTTTCGATCAAGACCGGAATCAACTCGGACACGGGCTGTAAGCCGCCGTTGAGATGAATGCCGTCGGTGATCACGTTGTCGCCGACGCCGATGTCGATCGGGCCTTCCGTGATGATCGTGTTGACCGGGCCGAGCAATCCCGGCCGCTCGAATTGGTCGTCCTGGCCGAACGTCACGCCGGAGTCGGCTTGCGTGATCGTGAAGCTGCCGAGCGACTGTGTGGCTCCGATATTGTTGTTGAAGAAGAGCGCTCCAGTGCCGACGTCGATGACCAGATCGTTGTGTTCGTCATCGGGAGTGGCTTGGCTGTCGATGGTCGCGGCCGACGTGAAGGTCACGTCGTCGCCGATGCCCGACGTGTTCGTGTTGATGTCGAGATTCGATTGCAGTGTGATCGGCCCGTTGAGCCGGATGGGATCGTCCGTGGTCGTGATTTGCAGCGTGTCGCCGCCGGCGTTGAACACGATGCCGACAATGATGCCGGTCTCGCCCCCATCGGCGTCGCGGGCACTGGCGGTGATGGTGTTGGTCCCGACTCCGATGTCGATCGCGTCGTCGGTGGCGATGATCGTCACGGGGCCGGTCGTGCCCGGACCTTGATCGGTGTCGGTCTGTCCGAAGATGACGCCGTCGTCCGCCTGAGTGATCGTCAATTGACCCAGCGGATTGATCTCGCCCAGGTTGTTGTTGAACAGCACTTGCTGCGTGCCAGCGTCGATCGTCAGATTCTGGGCCTCACCGAGCGGGCCGCTATCAATGGTCGCGGCCGAGGTGAAGAGCACGGTTCGCCCGCCGATGAAAAAGGTGGTGTCCGTCGTGGTGTCGTCTTCCGTAGCGAACCCGTCGGAGTGTGTGTTGATCTCGACGTCCGAGATCAGCGTGATGGGTCCGTTGAACCGAACTGGGCGGGGCAACTCCGGGAGCGGCAATTGGTCGGGTTCGGGTAGCAGCGGGGGCGGATCGCCGGCTGTCGTGATGAGCAAAAGGCCCTCGCCCGCGTTGAAAACGATGCCGCCGGCGATGACGTGTTCGCCGACGCCGATGTCGATCGGGCCGGAGGTGGTGATGATCGTCACCGGGCCGGTCGTGCCCGGACCTTGCCGCTCCTCATTTTCGCCGAAGATCACACCGGCGTCCGCTTGCTCGATGGTGAACGTCCCCAGCGATTGCGATTCGCCAAGATTGTTGTTGAACAACGCCTGCTGAGTCCCGACGTCGATCGTCAGGTCGTAGAACTGGCCGGTCTCGCTGTCGATCGTCGCGGATTCCGTGAACGTGACCGTGCCGCCGGTGCCGGTGGCGTTCGTATTGATGTCGAGGTTGGTGCCCAGCCTGACCGCTCCGTTGAATCGCACGGTGTCGTCGGTGGTCGCGATGAGCTGCGACTCGACGCCGGCGTTGAGCACGATGCCCGCACCGTCGATGACGTGGTCACCGACTCCGATGTCGATGGCATCGTCCGTGATGATCCACCCGACCGGACCAGTCGTGCCCGGACCCAGGTCGGTGTCGCTTTGACCGAAGATGACGCCGAAGTCCGCCTGCGTGATGGTCAACGCTCCGAGCGATTGCACCGTGCCGATGTCGTTGTTGAAGAGCACCTGGGCGACGCCGACGTCGATCGTCAGATCGTTGTGCTCGTCGTAGGTCAGGTTGTCGTCGATGTCGAGCGTTTCGTCGCGCAGGCTGTTGATCATCGCGGCTTCGGTGAAGGTGACCGTCGCACCGCCGGAAAGCGGCGTGAAGTTCGTGTTGATGTCCACATCGGATGCGAGCGTCACGAAGCCGTTGAAGCGCACCGTGTCATCGGTCGTCGAGAGGTCCAGCGTGCCATCGCCGTTGTTGAGCACGATGCCGCCGGTGATGACGTGACTGCCGACGCCGATGTCGATCGGGCCGTCGGTCGCGATTGTGTTCACCAAACCGAGCTCGTCGGAATGCTGGCCCAAGTCCGATTCTCCAGGAATGCCTGCTTGTCCGAAGCGGACGCCGAAATCGGCCTGCGTGATGGTCAGCGCGCCGAGCGGGTTGATCGCACCGAGGTCGTTGTTGAACAAGACTTGCTCGGTACCCGCGTCGATGGTCAGGTTGCTCGCCTCACCGGTTTCGCTGTCGATCGTTGCCGCGGATGTGAACGTCACCGTGCCACCGCCGGTATCGATTGCCGCATTCGTATCGATCTCGAGATCACTGTTGAGTGTGACCGCTCCGTTGAGCCGCACGCTGGCGTCTTCGGTCGTGAGGTGCAATGTCTCGTCGCCGCCGTTGAAGACGATGCCCGCGCCGCCGATGACGTGATTGGCCATGCCGATGTCGATCGCCTCGCAGGTGGCGATGGCGGTCACCGGGCCGGTCAGACCGGGGCCGAGATGAACATCGCTTTCTCCGAAAATGACGCCGTCATCCGCTTGTGTGATCGTCAGCTTACCGAGTTTCTGATCGCCGAAGACTCCGACGCCGAGATTCGCGTTGAACAAGACTTGCTGCTTGCCGACGTCGATGGTCAGGTCGTTGCACTCGCCGTCCTGGCTGTCGATCGTCGTATCCGACGTGAACGTCAGCGTGCCGCCGATGATGTCGAATGTGGTGTTCTGCAGGTGCGTGGGAATGCCCGTGAAATTGGCGTTCGTGTTGATGTCCACGTCCGACTCGATGGTGAGCGGGCCGTTGAATCGGACGGTTCGATCCGTGGTCTCGATTCGCAGCGTGCTGAGTCCGCCATTGAGCACGATGCCGCCAACGATGACGTGCTCATCGACACCGATGTTGATCTCGCCATCGGTGATGATCGTCGTCACCGGGCCGGTCGTGCCGGGGCCTTGATCGGTGTCGTCCTCGCCAAAAATGACTCCGGCGTCGGCTTGCGTGATCGTGAAGACACCGATCTTGCTGGTCCGGCCGATGTCGTTGTTAAAGACGACCCGCGAACGACCAGCGTCGATGGTCAGGCCGTTGGAGTTGTCGGATTCACCGTTGATGCTCGCCGCAGACGTGAACGTGACCGCTCCGCCGTCACCCGTGGTGTTGGTGTTGATGTTCAAGCTGGTCAGCAGCGAGACGGGGCCGTTGAGCCGCACGACGTCGTCGGTCGTGGCGAGATTGATCGAGCCGCTGCCGGTATCGAAGATGATCCCGTTCTCGACGACGTTGCCGCCGACTCCGATGTCCATTGCGCCGTCGAGCAGAATCTGCGTCAGCGGTCCCGCCGTGCCGGGAGCACCGTCCACGAACGCTCCGAAGACGACGCGTTTCGCCGACAACACGGTCAGGTTGCCGAGCGTCTGATCGCCGAGCGTCCCGGCACCGAGGTCACTTCCAAATGAAATTTCTCCAGTTCCAGCGGCCAGCGTCAGCGAGTTGTGCTCGGCGACGACGCCGTTGTCTTCACTGTTGATCGAGCCGCGAAACGTGATGTCTCCATCCGATGCGTTGCTGTCGATACTGACCGACTCGGTCAACAGCACGGTGTCGCTGAAGAACACGTCGCCGCCGAGCGTCGTGATATTCGCTCCGAGTTCCGTGCCGCCGAATCCGTTCTGTGTGAACGAGCCAGCCACCAGGAACTCGGCCTGCGAACTGATAATCAATGGTCCGGCGTTGTGGATTTCGACTGATCCAGTGGCCAACCCGGCGTTGATGGTGACCGCGCCGTGAAAATTGATTCGCCCCTCCGACGGATCGGCACTGGATTGCGTCGTCACGTGGAGGTCCCCTTCCAGCGTGATCGAACTCAAGAAGTCCACGGAACGGGCGTCGCTGACAGTCAGTGAATCGAGCCGATCTCCGACGTTGGCTCCAACCTTGTCGACAAAGATGACGTCGTTCACTGCGGTGACGGTCAACGCCGACCCTGTTGCATCGGAACCATCGTCGTCGAGTGTGCGATCGAAAACGATCTCGCCCCCCGACTTGATCGCGACGTCGTTGGTCAGTTGCACTTCATTTTTGAAAAGGACGTCGCCGCCGACGGTTTGGTCCGCGCCGAGCAAAATCCGATGGTTGGAAAAGACGGTGAGTGAACCGGCGGCCGTCTGCTGACCATCGAGGATGATGTCTCCCGCAAGGGCAGGCCCCGCCCCGATGTTCGCCAAGAGCGTGAGGTCTCGGCCGGCCACGATCTGTTGAGCCGCGCCGTCCGCGTCGATTCGCACGCTGTCCAACGAGTCGAAAGTGGCGCGAAGATTGGCCCCGAAAATGTGGACATCACGGCCGGCCTGGAGTTGTGCATCGGTCTCGAACGGAGTCTCTTTGAGCCAGAAGCCGCCACTCCCGTCGTGATTGTCATCGGCCGTGATCGTCAAATCGCTCGCGGCACCGTCCGCCTGGATGCTGTCGAGAACGATCACATCGCGATCGGCTTGCAACTCGATCGAACCGGTCGAGGAGACGTTCGCGAAGAGGAGCAAATCTTTGTCGCCACCCAGGATTGTGATGTCTCCGTCACCCGCATGAATCTCGCGATGGATGGTCGCGTTACCGAGCAAGAGCGTTCCGCCAGTTCCCTCGCCGGAATCGAGCGTGTCGATCGCATCTGCGATCGTCAACCGGCCATCGCTGAATAGCGTGATGCTTCCACCAGAGTGGCCGCCGCTGCTGAGTCCGCCGACAAACGTCACGTCGCCGCCGCTCGATTGAGCGAACACCAAGTCGCCTCCCTCGGTCGTCAACTCTGTCACCGAAGTGTTGTGTGTGTTCGCGTTCGACAACCGCACGTCGAAGTCGCCGAGGTTGACCGCGGAAATCGACGTCGCCGAAAGCGACAGCGATTCGGTCAGCGTCCCGCCGCGAATGCCGGTCTCCGCGTGCAAGTCCACCGACTGCGCCGATAGCAACCCTCCGCCCGCAATGAACCCCTGAGACGCTGTCAGGGTCGCCGAATCGGCTTCGATCGTGCCATTGAGCAAGATCGAGTCCTCGGCCGTGATCGCGAGGCTTCCAGAAACATTCGTATTTTCCAACGTCACGTCATCGTCGGCGGTGATCGAGAGATCGTGGACGAGAAAGGACTCTGGGCCGACCTGTTGAACGTCGCCAAATCCCTGAATCGTGAGTGATCCAGCCATCAGGTGCAGATCGAGCGCGTTGCTTTGAGTCTCCAGCGTGAGATTGTGCGAAGAATCGGCACCTCCGATCATCACGCCAAGACGGAGCGTTTCGAGGTCCGTTTTTTCAACCGCTAGGATCGAATGGTTGGCGACACTGTTATCAATCGTCAGAACGCTCGTTCCGGTGTTTTGCCACACGCTGCCAGCGAGGTCGAATTCCACATGTGTGCCGATCTCTCGAATGCTGAGTTCGCCATCGACGTGCGACAGCGTCAAACTGCCATTCGGAAGGAAACTGAAGTCCGCATTCAGCACACGACGCTGTTCCAAACGCAACAATCTTAAGCGTCGTTCCTTGGGTCGCTCGCGACGCAGCGCCTCGCTGCTGCGGGGGGACCAAAATCGGCTCAACCAATGGAGTGACAGCATGGATCGATCCTTTGACCCCGAGGCCGGGCTGTACCAATCAATCAAACATCCTGCGCGCCAACGACGACTCTGACGCGAGGTGCCTCTCGGAGCCAATCGGCGTCCTGAAAGGAAAACTCCAAATCGTCAGAACATGCCGTCGAATCCTCACAAAAGATCCCCGCGTCCCCGCGTGTGGCAGGAAATGAGCCAACGGCAAATTCCGACGTCTTTATGCAGTCGAACCAAGCGAACGGCTGATCGAGAACGAGGAGATCAGCGAATTCGCAAAGGTTGAATGAGACAGGAAAACAGACGCCAAGAGAGGAATCCAGACCGTTTCGTCTGACCGCGCACTTTTTCTCCGCGATCGGGCTTGCCCCGGTGGTTTAACAGCTTGTGCACAAATCCGTTGCGATGCGAGTCGCTCAAAAGCCTTTGAACCACCGGGCAGGCCCGGTGGCGTGAAAGTGCCCTTTAGGAATAGGAAGTCGATTGAAGAAAATGCTGCGACAAGTCGATAGGCGGCGCGACGGATTGGGGAACTGTGGTCGACTTGCAAGAAATCACAATGTGCGGAAGTTGGTTAAGGTGTTCCGGTTGTACTGGTCTTAATCGTTGTGCCGATGAGGGAAGCGGGACTGCGGCTGTCGAGATGTCATTTCCGGGGTCGATATCCGAGGGCAGGGAGGCTCGGTCATGCAGCGTCGTCAACTTTCGCCAGCTTGGATCGTTTGTGGCATTCTTCTCGTGCCGTTAGCTGTCCCGGTGCTGTTTGTGTTGCTGGGACCATCCGTCGATCAAGCGGGAGCTCAGGATCTGATGCCGAAGCCGACGTTTTTGCGTGCACCGAAAACGTCCGAAGAACCGAAGAATTCCGGCTCCGCACCTCGTCGGAACATGGATCATCGCTCGCGTGCCAAGAATTTGGTGACCGCATCGCCACAAAAGCCGTCCGGGAAAATGGAATTCGTCCCGGATTCGCCGGCTCCACGAACCAATCGTCCGACGCCCGCCGCCCGAACCGCCGCCAATGCGGTCGTGCGCCGCCAAGTGCCGGATCAACCGGCCAAAGTCGCAATCACAAGTCCGACACCTCAAGCGGCTCCGCGTTTGAAAGGACGGTCGGGCAGAGATCTACCTGCACCAGGTCCGGTTCCAGTCGCAGATCAACCGGAGACTCAGATCGCGAGCAAGGAATTGGAAATTCCGGAACCCAAGCCAGTGATGGCTCCCGAAGTCGTTGCCAATTCACCGCCGGAACCTCTCCCGCAGATCAGCGAACGGCCCGAACCAGCGCTTCCGGAGTTTGAGGCATCGTTCGAATTGCCGATCGTCCAGTCGCCACAACGTCCGATGCCCACGCTCGAAGAAGACGAGCCGCTTCAAGAATCGCCACCGGCACCTGCGGGTCACGATGTCGCGGAGCTCTTCTTTGACGAGAATCTTGCCGAGGACGATGCCGATGAAAACATGGAGCTGGTTGATCGAGAAGCCAACGAGGTGATGGAGCTTGCCGAACCAAACCAATCCGCGGAGGATCTTCCGGAGGCTTTTGCCGAATCGACGCCAGTTTCTGAAATCCAAAAGGTGGCCGTTCAAGAGAAGCCCGAAGACGCGAAAGCGGCCGTTGCTTCGGAGGAAGAGCTTCAAGGTCCAAGCAACGAAGTCTTGGCGGAACTCCGACGCAATCCGATCAACTCCATTGAAATCCGCAAAGCGGTGGAATTGCCTCCACTGGCGGCGATGGAAGATCAGAAGTTGCGTGAGCCTCCGGACCAAGCGCTGGCGTTTTTACGCAAACGTCCGCCGTTCAGGTTCTGGCCGGTCTATCGGGAACCCTGGACGGCCAGTCGCGATTCATTTGCGTTCCATCACAATCCGCTGTGGTTCGAAGACCCGAATCTGGAACGCTGTGGACGAGGCTTGGGATTCCTAACGTCAGGGTCATCGGCTCTTCAATTCTGCGCCAACATTCCGATCCTGCCGTACCGCATGACTGCCGAGCGTTACGGGAGCTGTGTACGAACGCTGCCAGACTGCACGGTTTGCCAGAGCTTCGGCCACAAGGCTTATCTACCTCCGTGGAGTTGGCAAGCCGCCGCCGTTCAAGGCGCTGCCGTTACCGGCTTCATCTACATGATCCCGTGATCGAGATCGCGCAACGGCCTGTCGTTCGCGTGGCCGAGAAGCAACGGCGATCAACAACCGCTACCGAGGTTCTCGCCAATTCGTCGCCGACTTGGCTAATATCCGCCCCTTGCGTCGTCGGGGCAGACGGCTTGGTTGATCCCGCTTTTCAATTCTGATTTCACCACGAACACGGTTTATACGAGCCGCTCGTGTCTCCGAGGACTCATGACTCATCGTCGCATTTTGGTGACCGCCGCGCTGCCGTACGCGAACGGACACATCCACATCGGCCACCTGGTCGAATACATCCAGACCGACATTTGGGTCCGCTTCCAAAAGCTGCGCGGCCACAAGTGCGTCTTTATCTGCGCCGACGACACGCACGGCACGGCGATCATGATTCGCGCTCGGCAGGAAGGCCGCTCCGAAGAGAGTTTGATCGCCGACATGCGCGAAGCGCACGTCCGCGACTTCGCCGGCTTCGACATTGAGTTCGACAACTACGGCAGCACGAACAGCGAAGCGAACCGCGAACTCTGTCACACACTTTGGGCTGAGCTTCGCCAGGGGGGCTACGTCAACGAGCAGCCCGTGACGCAATTGTTCGACCCGGTCGCGGGCACATTCTTGGCTGACCGTTTCGTGCGGGGAACGTGTCCGAATCCGGAATGTCAGGCTCCCGATCAATACGGCGATAGCTGCGACAAGTGCGGCCACACACACAGCCCGGCCGACTTGGTCAATCCGGTCAGCACACTGTCCGGTGCGACTCCGGAACTCCGTTCGGCCAATCACCTCTTCATCAACATCGAGAAGCTGCATGGCTTCCTCGAAGAGTGGACGCAATCGGGCGAGCACTTGCAGAGCGAAGTTGCCAACTACCTCAAAGGGCACTTCCTCGGCGAACCGCTGCGGGATTGGGACGTCTCTCGCCCCGCCCCGTATTTCGGTTTCGAGATTCCCGATAGCCCCGGCAACTACTGGTACGTTTGGTTCGACGCGCCGATCGGCTACATGGCTTCGACGACCGAATGGTGCCGTCAGCACGGCGAAGACTTTGCGACGTGGTGGCGAGATGGCTCGGCCGAAGTGCATCACTTCATTGGCAAAGACATCACCTATTTCCACACGCTATTCTGGCCGGCGATGCTCAAGGCGTCGGGGTTCAATTTGCCGACGAAGGTTCACATTCATGGCTTCCTGACGGTCGCCGGCGAGAAGATGTCAAAAACCAAAGGGACGTTCGTGCAAGCCGCGACGTATCTCAAGCATATCGATCCGGCGTACCTGCGGTACTACTACGCCTCGAAGCTCGGCCCACGACTCGATGATCTCGACCTGAATCCCGACGAGCTCGTGGACAAGGCCAACAAGCAACTGGTCGGCGGCGTCGTGAACATCGCCTCGCGGACGGCGAAGTTTCTCGGAGGCCAGTCGCTGTGCGAAACGTATCCGGCCGACGGCGGTTTGTTCCTGTTCGCAGCGACCGCGCAGGAGTCCATCTCCGAAGCCTATGAACGCTGCGACTATCAAACGGTCATCCGTACCTGCAAAGAACTCTGCGACCGAGCCAATACCTTTCTCGACGAGAAGGCTCCCTGGACGTTGGCCAAGCAGCCAGACAAGTCGGAAGAGGTCCGGCAGATTTGTTCCGTCGGATTGAATTTGTTCCGGCAGATCGTGGTTTTCCTCGCCCCCGTGCTGCCGCGATTGGCCCAGCAGGCAGGCGAGCTGCTCAATGTCCCCATCACATGTTGGGAGGATGCTCAGTCACCGTTGACGGGCACTCCTGTCGCACACTTTCAACACATGCTCAAACGAGTCGAACTCAAACAGGTGCAAGCCATGATCGAAGACAGCAAGCTCGCCGGTGCTACCGTTCCTGCCTTGGCGAGCGGAGGACGTCAGTCCTCCGAGTCATCCGCATCAAACACGGCCACCGCGACCACTCGGGGGACTGACGTCCCTCGCTCGCCGGATAGCCAGCCCGCCGACGGCCCCGAAGCTCTCGAAAAAGAACCGCTCGTCGCCGACCTGTGCTCGATCGATGACTTCACGAAGATTGACCTGCGTGTCGCGCGAGTCGTTTCGGCTTCAGCCGTTGAAGGAGCCGACAAGTTGGTGCAACTGACGTTGAGTCTCGGAGGCGATTTGCGCCGCAACGTCTTTGCCGGCATCAAGAGTGCGTACACGCCAGAGCAACTCGTCGGCCGATTGGTTATCGTTGTCGCCAACCTGGCCCCGCGCAAGATGCGATTTGGGGTCAGCGAGGGAATGGTCTGTGCGGCGGGAGGTGGAGGCCAGGAAATCTTCTTGCTGTCGCCTGACAGCGGGGCGGTTCCGGGCCAACGAGTGCATTGATCGACCAGCGTGGCCAGAGATTTTTTCAAATACAACGAATGGTTGGTGAGTCATCCGGCGTGTCTCATGGTGAGGTTCGAAACCCGTGTACGTGACGAGGCAACTGCTCAAGAAGTGACCGAAGAGTCCAGCTACAGCGAATTCAAAACGGTCGAGGGAACTCAGCGGGCGATGAAAGTGAGCATCAAACGCAACGGAAAATCGCACGCCGACATTGAGGTGGACGAGTTCAAACTCTCGGAAAAACTCGATGACAGCGTGTTCGCCAAACCTTGAGTTCGGACAAAGTACGGCTGGGGCATTACTTTTCAGGCTCAGTCGCTAAACTCACCGCCGTGATGATGAGTTGGCTCGGACATGTCGTCCGGGCGAAGTTGCGACATTTTGTTTTGAAGAGGTGACTGCGATGCCTGAAGGCACAATCAAGAAGGTGACGGACAAAGGATTCGGATTCATTAGCACGGGCGACGGAGGAGACATTTTCTTCCACATGTCGAACCTTGACGGTGTCCGATTCGACGAACTGCGAGAAGGTCAGCGAGTGACATACACGGTCGGCCAAGGCCCCAAGGGGCAACGCGCGGAGAACGTCCGCACTGCCTAATTGCTCGAATTGACGAAACGCAGCGAAAAAAAGGGAGCCGACCAATGCGTCGGCTCCCTGCATTTTGAGTTCACGTTCAAATCCGTGTTGCCTCGAACTCTTTGGAGAATGACCATCGCTAAAAATCAAAACACGTTCGCGAAGCGAAACCGAGAAATGGAAAAGAAGCGCAAAGCCGACGACAAGCGCGCGGATCGTCTTAAACGAAAAACCGAAGAACCGTTGTCCCCTCAGGATTCGGTCCCATTGGTTGTTGACCCGGATGATGGAAATCCTCCCAGCGTCGATCGGTAGTCATTCCGTGTCGTCTCTGGGGCACTGGTCGCGCGTTCGATCCGCAAAAAACCGCTGGCGGAGGCTGAGAACGATTGCTCATTCACGCCCCCGTCAGCGGCGTCGAGCCAGGTCGGTGAGTGCATGGACCGAACCTCGCTCAATGGAATCTGCCCGCGATTACGCAGCCGCAACTGCTTTGCGAGCGACTTTCTGAGGGAACGGAATGGTCATCGGAGCGGTGTCGGCTCCCGTCATGCGGTCCATGCAGGCTTCGAGGAAGATCTCGAAGACTTGCATGTCGAGCGCGGCGGCGGTGTCGCTTTCCGGGTGCCATTGGACACCGACGCAGAACCAATCGTCATCGACCGACTCGTAGGACTCGATGACTCCGTCCGGCGCGGTCGCGCTGACCTTGAACTGGGGAGCGAGCTGGTCGACGCACATGTGGTGGTCGCTGTTCACTCGGATTTCGCCGGGGCCGTACATGACATCCATGCGGGTGCCGGGGACGATGTTGATGATGTGCCGCAACGTCCGCTCGACATGGTCGCGGTGCTGAATCGGGCGGGAGACGTCTTCGGGGATGTGCTGAAACAGAGTGCCACCGCAGATCACGTTGACGGTTTGCATTCCCGAACCGATCGCCAGGATCGGCAACCGCATCTCGACGGCCATCTTGGCGAGGCGTCGATCAAAATCTTCGCGGCGAGTCGCCATTGGCTTCGTGGCCGGATGCTTGTCGAGACCGAGACGCCTGGGATCGAGGTCCAGCGAGCTGCCCGCGAGCACGACTCCGTCACACTTCTCCAGCAGCACTCGCAAATCGTCATCTTCGGCGAGCGGCGGCACGATCATCGGGATCCCCCCCGGCGATTTGGCGGTCTTGGCTCCGCTGACTTGGTCGTAGTAGCCGCTGGTAATCCAGGTCAGAGCGATGTGTTCGGCGGAGGCGGGGCGAAAATCAGCGTTGACGGCGATCAATGGTTTCGTGTTCATGCGGGAGTCCCTTCCGGTTTTCAGCACTTCCTGTGCTGAGTGTGGCGAGAAAAATCTCGAACCGACTCGCGCCACCGAGCCGGCTCAATGCCAAAGCTCGGTCAAAAGATTGTTTGGTGGAGACCACGCACTTCCAACGCCCGACGATCACGGGAGAAGTACGAGTGTGGCCGGAGTCGCGATGCCGACCAGAATTTGGCGGCCCACCGGCTCGAATTGAGCGTCGCGTCCATGCGTGTTCTCCAGAACCAGTCCTTTGGTTCGAACCTGTCGCGGTCAGACAAACCGCAACGGGCAGGGTGTTTGGCTCGTGTGAACGGCCTGAATCCATGGCCGAACTGAGCAAAGCGGGGGGAGATTAGGAAGAGGTCAAGCGGACTGCAACAAAATCGCACATTTTGCGGGGCGAGGTTGTTGAACCACTGTCAGTTGTGGTCTGCGATTCCTCCCTCTCCCTTTGGGAGATGGCCGGGGTGAGGGACTCCATTGGACAGTCGATACTTTTTTGGCGGTTGAGTCCTTCATCCGGCCTTCGGCCACCTTCTCTCAGGGGGAGAAGGATTGAATCGGGAGCGAGACGGCAGGCACTTCGCGTCAACCGCTTGAGATTGCCCCGGCCTTTCGCTAGTTTTCCCCGCTCATTTGACCCCGGCCTTTGTCTGAACAGTTCGAGGAACGACTTGAAATGGTGATCCGACCCCGCACGAAGCGAAAAATTGCCTTGAGAACAAAGCGTTGCCCGAAGTGCAACTGCTTGGTCAAACGCCGAGTCCGCTGCAAACGCTGCCATTATTTGCTGAAACGCGACTAAACCGATGGTGTTTTGATTTCCGCACAAACACTGCGAGGCAGGCGAATCGCCTGCCTCGCAGTGTTTGTGAAATCGAGCGTTCTCGGCACTTTCAAACACCGATGACGCTAGTTGGCTTTGTATTCCTTCTCGTCGTCGGCCTTCGCGCCGAACGAGTTTCGCAGGTCCGTAGCAGCTCCGGCGATCGTCTTCTCGGGACCAGCGAGTTTGAGGAAATAGCTCCCCTTGTCCTCAACCATCAGCATGATGTTGAGCACTCGCGAGCCGGGGGTTGGTTTAGTTTTGCCAGCGATGGGAGGGCCGTCTGGCTTGAGGTACGTGCCGGTCGCGTCGACAACGATGTATTCGCCCTGATCGCTTTTGCCCTTCGTGACTTTGACCTTGCGATCCTTCGCCTCGAATTGATTGATCCAACGTTTGATGTTGTCTTCGACGCCGCCACCACCGCCGCCGAACTGGGTGATGACCAACTCCCCGCCGTCTTTGTCCCCTTCTGCCGCATCGATCTTGAATTGTGCAACGCGGAACTGATTGCTCGGCTTTTCCTGTTTCCAGGCTTTGGGGACCTTCAGCTTGATGTCTTTGACTTCGACGACCTGAGTGGCTTTTTCTTTGTCTTGAGCCACGACAACGCAGCACATGAGAAGTGTGGCGGCTGAAACAGTCCACCAGCGAAACCGATTCATCATTTGGACTCCTGCTTGGGGGGGATGGTAACAGTCGGCGGAGATTCTCAGGCTCGATCCGTGGAATTGCAACGGCGAGGCGACGATGTCATCGTGGGGAGGTTTGCAACCTGCCAACTGTGATTCGTGTGGAACGGGCAGGTTGCAATCCTGCCCCACGTTTGAGATGCACTGCATGCCAAAGTCCGCCAAAAGCCGTGTCGTGTTAATTACTGGAGTCACGAAAGGCTTGGGAGAAGCGATGACCGCGAAGTTCGTGAGTCTTGGTCATTGCGTCATCGGCTGCGGCCGGAGTGCTGAGGCGATTGAATTGTTGCGCGGCCGACACATGGCACCACATCGGTTCGACGTCGTGGACGTCAGCAGCGATTCCGACGTGTCTTGTTGGGCGAAGAGTGTACTCTCCGAATTCGGTCCGCCGGATTTGCTTCTCAACAATGCGGCGATCATCAATGGCAACGCTGCGTTGTGGGATGTGCCGGTTGAGGAATTCGATGCGGTCATTGACATCAACATCAAAGGGACTGCGAATGTGGTCCGCCATTTTGTGCCGGCAATGATCGAACGGCGACGCGGGGTGATCGTCAACTTCAGTTCGGGTTGGGGGCGAGTACCCTCGAAGGACGTGGCTCCGTATTGTGCGTCCAAATGGGGGATCGAGGGGCTGACTCAGTCGATGGCTCAAGAACTGCCGGGTGGTATGGCCGCGATACCGCTCGATCCGGGCATCATCAGCACCGAGATGCTGCGACGCTGCTTCGGTGCGTCCGCCAGCCGGTATCCCGAACCAGATCAATGGGTCGAGGTCGCGGTGCCGTTTCTGCTGCAAATCTCCGCCAATGACAACGGTAAGCCGCTGAGCGTCCGAATTTGACGGCTCGAAATCGTCTTTGCCCACCAGCGAGCGGCTGGTATGTTCCCGCCCCTTTGGGTGGGGGCATCACGGAAGAGTCGAGGTCGTCATGAGGACGCGGGCCGCTCGTTGGGTTGGTGTGTGTGGATTGCTGTGGAGTCTGTCCGGCTGCGGCTGGTTTGGCTCGAAGAGCGCGGACTCGGAATCGGACGAAGCGATTCCGGAGTTGGGCGAGCAAGCGAAGCCCTCACAGAGTCGAGCGGCCGAAAATAAAAAGATCACGACCGAGAACCTCGAACTCCGATTGAAAGTTGGCGACCGATTCCCGCTCATCAAGACGGTCGAGCAGCGACTGCGGCAACAGTCACCCGGCAGTGGTTCGCCGACGACAAGTTCATCGAAGCTGGAGATGACGCTGGCGATTACCGTCGAGGGCGTTGACCAAGGGGTCAAGACGCTCGGCGTGCGTTATCAGCGAGTCCGCTACGAACACGACATCGCGGGCGAGAAGGTCAGCTACGACTCGGCACTCTTTCCGAAGAAAGTTCCCGACGCGGCTCAAATCTATCACGGTCTGCTCGACAATGGCTTCTCGTTTGAACTCGGAGCCGACAATCGCATCGTCCAAGTGCAGGACTTCGAATCGTTCCTGAAACGCTGTGTGCGACACGCTCCGGCGAGGCAGCAAAATGAATTGCTCATGCGACTGGTGGCGACTCAGGAGGACGAAGGGATCGCGAACTTTGTCGATGACAGTGTCGGCATGCTGCCGTACAACATCGACGACTTGAATGCTGGTGGCGATGTGAAGGTCGGCACATCGTGGCGGAAGAATCGCGAGATCGTCCGTCCGTTCCCGATGAGCATCGACACGGCCTACCGACTGGCGAACATCAACGAGCGGTATGCGACATTGGAACTCTTCGGCAAAATTCAGCCCGCTCGGATTCAGCACGCCAGCAACACGATCCAACACGCCGGCGCGACCGAGAGCATGACGCTTCGCGGCGGACACAGCTTTGGAACTTGTACGATTGACCGCGAGTCCGGCTTGCCGATTCAGTCGCACGTCTCGCGAACCATGAATCTGACTCTCGAATTGCCAACCGGCGCGAAGTTCGATCAGACGAAGGACATCGTCACCACGATTCGAACCTTCCCGGAGCAAGGCTCTTCCGCAACCGCCACTCGATCGGTGACACCGAGTTCCGTACCGGCATCGTCAGCCTCACGGTCGGGGAGTCGTCCGTCATCGTTGTCTGGCGATGGGCCAGTGGCGACCTCGAATCAGTCCACTGATCCTGCCGGCTCTCTGAGGGAACGAGCACGTTCGCTGCGTGAGGACGCCCACGCCGTCCAACCGACGGGCTATCAGGTCGAGAAGTAGTCGCTCATCGCGACGGCATCGGACCACGAAATTTCCATAAAGTGCTCTCGCTTTTCAGATCGCGGTCGTATGATCGCCGTGCCTTTCTGAAGCGGAGATGCCGAATCTCCGCCTACGTCACTCCCTTTCCCACTTCAAAAGGAGCGGCAGCATGGCCACGATCAGCGATCTTTTGCGCGAGAAAGCGGAGCGTCCGGTCCTCACCATCGAGCAGGGCGAGACGGTCCTGTCGGCCACTCAGCGGATGAATGAGCATTCGGTTGGCGCGCTGCTCGTCACCGATGGTGGTCGACTCTGCGGCATCTTCACCGAGCGAGATGTGTTGCGCCGGGTCGTCGCGGCTCAACGGAGTCCGGCCGAGACGCGCGTCGGTGACGTGATGACGACAAACATGGCCTGTTGCTCGCCGGAGACTTCGGTGGATGACGCTCGGTCGATTTTCAAGACGCATCGCATTCGGCATCTGCCAGTCGTCGGCAGTGATGGTGGGCTGGTCGGCATGATCTCGATCGGCGACTTGAACGCGCACTTGGCGAACGATCGTGAGGTCACTCTGCACTTCCTCAACGAGTACCTGCACGGCCGAACGTAGTCGAGTCACTCCGTGACTAGAATTGTCCGGTCACAGAGTGACCGGTCTACGTTCTCTGGAACCGCTGCGTCAGATCCCGCAGGCGACTGAATTGCTGGACGAGTTTTGGGATCCCGTCGATCCCCATGACCAGCATCAAGACGTAGCGGAACACCGCGAAGATGTCGCCGGGCGAGGCGGTCAGCGTCGAGCAGGTTCGTAGCAGAGCCAGCACCATCACCCCCAGTACGAACACTTCCATTGTGCCGAAGTTGAGAGCCTCGCAATCGGAGAGCTTCACTCGCCATGAAGCCACGGCGTCGTAGTGGCGACGCACCGCCGGTTCTTGGCTGCGGTCGATCACGTCGACTTCGTGTTCGAGTTGATCGTGCAGTTGGTGATTTAACTCAAACGTGCGGCGCGAGTAGATGCGATTCAGCACGACCGCTGGCAACAATAAGCCGAGACAAACCGGGACGAGCACTCGGTCATAGAACGCCAGCATCACCAGCGCGCCGACGACGGAGTACAGCGACTTGATGAGCAGCGGCACATGGTTCTCGAAGAACTCGACGAACTCGCGTGACAGCGAGCTGCGAGCTGCGACTCGTGAGAGGCCCACTTCTCGGCCACGCTGTGCGACGACGAGCTTCGTCGCGAGGTCGGTGTAGATGCCGGTGTAAACTCGCGTGTCGTACATCTGCCGAAGCGAACCGATCAGCAAATGTGCGAGATGCTGACCAACAAACAGCATCAAGCCAAACGACGACTCGTGCAACAGGTCGTTGATCGCTAGGCCGAGAACAAACGGCTGAGACAGACGCAACAGATTCTCGACATTGAACAGAAAATAGGTCAGCAGCAACTTCGCTCGATTGGCCGTGAAGATCGTGCGCAGCGGATCGGACTCGTTGGAGCGAACGGTCATCGGCGACGGCTGCGTCTGAGTGGTCAGCCGGATTGGATTCGAGGGGACTTGAACGGTCAACATGATGGCCTCCCACGGCCGGCGCTTTCGGAGGGATCGTTTCGATGGGAGATTGCCGGACGAGAGAGGGCAACATTCGTCCGGCGATCTCGGTCGCAAATTGGTTCGGTGAGTTGGTTGATTGCTCGGTCAGCCAAACGCCACAAGACCCATCTCGGCCGCGTCGAGGCAAAACTCGATGAGGCCGCTCCGAGAGGTGGACCGATCGAGACGCTTCCAGTCCGTCAGCGTGAATGGACCGTGGGAGGCCAAGGTTTCGACAAATTCGTTGCCCGCGTTCTCAAACGCCGATGTCCGAATCTGATGCCCGTTGGCGAAGAACAGCACGTCGGCCGGGGCGGCGGCTTCCTCATCGAGCAGCACATTCGTCTGAAACGTCCCCCACGTCCGAATCGGGTTGAGGTGGATGCGGAGCTTCGGATTTGTTGGCAGGTCAGCCGTCAGCCGATCGGTCATGCTGCGGAGTTCTTGGAAGCGGACATGCCCCAATCGATTCGTGCGTGCGACGTTTTCGACTTCGTGCCTGGCGAGTTGACAAGCGATGTGATCTTGCTGCTCCAGCGACGTGACGTGAGACAGCTTGAGCCAGCGCAGAAACCGATCACCGTCTGAGCTGCCCGTGTCGTAGGCCGCCAACGGCACTTCGAGAATGTACTCGTCCACGAGATCGTCCAGGTTGTCGAAGGCCGCTTTGAGCAATTCGACTTGATCGAGCATCTTCTCGAATCGCTTTTCGAGGTTGCCGTCCGTGAACAGCTTCACTTGTTCGACCGTCATCCCGCTGGCCAGGAACGGCCGGACGTCTTCGGCGTATCCCAGTGCCATCGTTTGGGCACAGCGCTGAATTTGATCGCGGTAGTCGGTCGTCGTTGATGTGAGCATTGTCATGTCAGTCTCGTTCCAACCTCCTGATGCTCCAGGGAGAAGTGTGGTCATCCGTTTGCGCAGGACTTTGTCATCGGCCTTCCCAACAATCGCTGACATCATCCAACAGACTTCCACACTCCGCCCCGGAGGATCAGGAGGTGATTTCAAGTTCCAATCCAAACTAGCGCGGGCTGCAAACTTCTTCGGCGATGGCTCGTACTTGGCGAATCTCGCGCCGCCAGCCCCGTTCATCGGGATAGTTTTGATCGCGTTCCAGGAACACCGCGTCGATCTTGCTTCGGCCTTGATCGAGCGCGTGTCGATACAAACTCCAGACCGGTTCCGGGATCGGTTCCGAGTGGCTGTCGATGTACATGCCCGCCTTCTCGTCGAAGAATCCGCCGGCCAGATGCAGTTGCACTCGGTCGGCAGCGGGCATGATTTCGGCGATGAAGTCATACGGGTCGAAGCCGAAGTTGACCGCGTTGGCGTACACGTTGGTCACGTCGAGCAGCCAGCCGCAGCCGGTGTTCCGCAGCACTCGCCACAGGAACTCCGCCTCGGTCATCGTGCCGTCGAAGCGAAACAGGTAGGCGATGTTCTCGATGTAAAACCGCCGGTCGCGACGAGCAAAAAACGTCTGCACGAAGTCGATGTTGCGGCAGGTTGCTTCCAGCGCGGCCGACGTGAACGGTGGCGGAGCGAAGTGTCCCATCTCGACGCCGTTGTGGCCGTCACGAGTGAAGCCCAAGTGATCGCTGATCGATTCGGCGTCGTTCTCTTCGGCGATGGCCAGCAGAGTGTCGAGGTAGTTGCGGCCGGGAGCGTCCGGACTGGCGACCGACAGCTTCAAGGCGTGAATTCCGACGTGCTCGAATTCTTGTTCGCCGAGGTAGCGGTCGATGCGGAGCGGGTCGTCGGCTCGTTCAAAGGTGATCTCGACCGCGTTGATGGCGGGGTCGCTCAGGATGTAGCGATTCTGTTCGCGGAGGGCGTAGCCGATGCCCGGCGCGGCGAAGTGTGGCGATGTGGCCGATGGAGCGGCGTCGAGCGAGGCGAGGGACATGGCGGATTCCTTCCCAACTTCAAACCGGGTTCCGAAAGGAAACGGCGAGCGACCAGTGCGATCTGGCTGATGCTTCGATGGCGATTGAGGGCGATTGCGAACTCTCACGCATCCGAGGCTGGACGACCTCCGCTCGCCGGATGGTCCAGCACCTACCGTCCGCCACGACAGCAACGGCAGCAGCGACAGCAGCGATGACGCTCGGCCGATTTCTTGAGGGAGTCGTCCGTTCGCAACGCGGTCAGTTCACGAACCGCTTTCTTGGTCTTCAACAGAGTGGTCATGGCTTGGATCCTTCTGAGCCTCAGAGTTCCCGAAACGAGTCGAGTCCAGTGATTGCCTCAACGGGACCATCCCGTCGGAACTGGTTGACTCGATTTCGGTTGGCGTCAGCAATTCGCAGTCGGAGTGCCAATGGCCAGAAATCTGGATTGACGACGATGCGGCGTGGTTCAAGACGCGAATCGCCGACGCTTTTGTGATTTCGGCGCGGAGACGACAGGTACTCTCGATTCAGGAGTCCGTCGTCAGGTTGGCAACAAGCGTGCTCCGGCTGATGGCGAAGTCGTGTGTCACAGGCGAGCGGAGGGTATGAACCCTCCGAGTCAAAATCGCAAAAGGAACTCGGAGGGTTAACACCCTCCGCTCGCCTGGCTCTCCTTTTGGAACTCACTCCCAGTCGTCGATGCTGCTTGGCCACGGGCAGCAACGCCGACGTGCAGCCGCTGATCGGATCGAAGACGGAGATTATCCGGCTCGATGCGAAGATGGTGTTGCCGGGGTTCATCGAGTCGCACTGTCACGCGGTCGGAGTGGCTCGCGGGATGCTCGACCAGACGTATGCCGAGCTGTCGAGCATCGCCGAAATGCAGATGGTCTTCGCGGCGGCTCAAAAACTCGGTTGGCAGATGAGTTATCATGTGACGGGCGACGAAGGGACGCGGCAGGTTTTGGAAGCTCTTGGCCGAGTCGCCGCCGAGCAGCCCGATGTGCGAAAGCGACGCTTCACGCTGATTCACGCCTACTTTCCGTCGCCGGATATCGTGCGGCAATGCCGCGAACTCGGCGTGTGTGTCGATACGCAGGGTTACTTGTACTACCGAGACGCCGACATTCGCGATGATTTTGCGTGTGCGGATGGCGAACTAGCGAAGCTGGCTGTGGAGCGAACGATCGTCGGTGGTCGGACGGTGTTTCGGAAATAGTCCGGACGTGGGTGTTCGGACGACGCTCACATTCCGCGTTTTTTGCGAGCGGTCACGATGGAATAGCCTCGGACGTCTTGGATCTCGATGTCGGACAGTACGAAGTGCAGGTTGTTGCGATACCAATTCGGACTCTTGGTGACGAGAAACATTCGGCCACCGGGGGTGAGGGCACGAGCGGCGGCCTCAATGAAGATCGCGGTGATGGCCCAATTCGAATAGTACGGCGGGTTCGCCATCACGAGATCAAAGGTGCCTGGATAACGGACGTGGCCGGAGTCGTCCAACTGAATCGACAGCGACGATCGCTCGTCTTCGGGGACGGCTTTTCCGACACGCGATGGCTTGACGGGCTGATTGACGACCATGATCCCATTCAACTCCGCGCCGTGCAGCGTGCATTGCAGGGCGCGCGGATTCGAATCGACCGCGTGGACGTGAACTCCGGGCTGGCGGAGCGCGAGCGCGATGCCGACGGTCCCCGATCCGGAACCGAGGTCGAGGATGCGGCTGCCCGGCAAGACTGCCTGGCTGGCTTCGGTCGCTTCCAGCAAGGCTCGCGCACCGAGGTCGAGCTGGCGATGGCTGAAGACACTGGGACGGCTCACCGCATGAATCACGCGTTCGCCATCGCGGAATGCAAAGTTCGCAGTGAATTCTCGTACCCGTCGAAGAGGCTCCGTCTTTTTGGCGAGATACACGACTCCGCGCGGCTCAGGGCGTTTCGTGACCTTTCCGAACAGCAATTGAAGTTGATCGTGCAACCAGTCATCGTTTGGGTTGTCGGTCGACGTGATCAACCGACCGCCGATCTCCAGTCGCTCGTGAGCCTGTTGCAGCAGCTCGCGTGTCAGTTCCGCTTCACCATTTTTTCGGAACGGCAGGGCGATGGTGTCAAACGGTCCCTCGGGGAAATCCGTCTCGCAAATCACGGAAACGCTGCCGGGCCTGAGGGCGATCTCTTCGCGAGCTTTCTTGGCCAAGAAGACATCCAGGAAATAGCAGGTCACATCGATATCCGACGACCAATTTGAAACCGCGGACGCGAACTGCCCCCGACCGAGCGAAGTGCAGAGCACTCGCTTGCCGATGACGTCGTCCAGCGCGCCGACCAACAACGCTTCCTGCAACGGCGAAGAGGTGTCGCCCACAGCGGCACCGTGAGCCACATTGGCGTTCGAGTCAGATTGTGTTTGTGTGGAACGGGACATTGTCGGTCTTGTGACTTCTGAGACGAGCGACTGCAATGCGGAGATTGTGACACGGGCATTTGACCGAAACTAACAAAAATCGCCAATCCGAGGATTTCGCGATGATTCGAGTCCACCTTTCCAGACGTATTCTGCCGCTTGTGGCGGTCGCTGGAACGCTGATCGGCCTCTGGACCGCCGAGTCAGGTTGGTCGCAGACGACGAAGCCCAAAGTGAAATCCTCGGCGAAAAAGTCCAATGATCTTGAGGAGGAGCTCGCGAAATACGTCGCGCCGCTGACTGGCGAAGAATCGCCGATCGCCGTCGGCAAGAGGGTGACGGTCGTGCTCACCAACGGAAAGACGCTAAACGACTTCGAGGTCACGGAGACTCAGCTTGGCAAAGGGGACGAGACGGTCAAGCTGTTGGGAATTCAAGATGCCGATGGCAAGAAGAAGCAAAAGCTCGCCGGCACAACCATCGTGAGAATTCGGTCGGGCGATCGCGACTACGACGTGTTCCTCGATCCTGCCAAGAAGGGGCCGGTGCTGCTCGATGTCACTCAGCGAGACCTCGATGTCAATGAGCGTCTGAAAGGAACTCGTAACCAGTTGTGGTATGATCCGTCCGACGACGAGCGAACCAAGACGATTGCCGAGTACAAAGAATTCTTCCAGAAGGTACAGGCCAGCTATCAGTTTCCGCTGCGGCTGTATGAAACGAAATTCTTCATGGTGCTGTCGGATATTCCGGCGACTCAAATGACACCGTATGTCGCATCGCTGGATGCGATGTATTCCAAACTCAGCAGCGCGTTCGGTGTGCCCAAGGACAAGAACATCTGGCTGGGGAAATGCATGGTCTTGGCATTCCTCAATGAGGAATCGTTTCACGCCTTCGAGCGGACCTTCATGGACAACACGGACACGAAGGGAGCGCAGGGGCTGCATCATTCCGCCAGCGACGGGCGTGCGATCATCAGTTGCTATCGCGGCAACACCCCGTCGTACTTCGCCGTTGTGCTGGTCCACGAAACGGCTCACGGTTTTTTGCATCGGCTGCGATCCTCGGTTCACATTCCGCCCTGGATCAACGAAGGCGTTGCGGATTGGGTCGCGGGAGCGATCGTCACTCAAAGCAAGGCGGTGACCGAGCGACAGAAAGAAGGAGTCGATCGCTTACGACAAACAGGTTCGCTGGGCGTGAACTTCTTCGAGGAGCAAGCCAGCTTGCAGCCGTGGCAATACGGCATCGCTTCGAACTTGACCAACTTCATGCTGCAAATCGATCCCGGCCGCTATCGAACATTCATCCTGGGCATCAAAGATGGCTTCACGCCGGAAGAGGCTCTCAACCGAGCCTACGGCATCACGCCCTCCGAGTTGATCGCACAATACGGCCGATCGATTGGTCTCAATGGACTTCGACCGTGAGCTCGTCGATCAGCCTTTCCAGGCTGACCCAATCAACGGTTGACGACACCTTGCCAATTCGGATCGGGCTCGAAAGCCTGACCTACTTCTGTGCCGCTTGCGGATTTCGCAGCAGCGTCGCGTAGTCCAATGAGATTTGCAGCACCTCATCGTTGTAGGCATCGACCGGAAAGATCGGAGCGTCGCTGCCACGCGTGCTGGGATCGTCTTTGTCGGTCTCGTCCTGTTCCTTCTTGTCCTGATTCCGTTCAGCCTTGAGAACTGACTCGTTGAGCGAAATCGTTTTGCGATTCTTTCGATCGAGATAGCGATCGATGTCCTTTTTGATTTCCTGGAATTTGGGATCGGCGGTGACTCGGCGTTCGGAGCGATCCCGCAAAGCTGAGATCATCTTTTCACTGGCCATGTCCGCGGACGAATGGGATGCAGGTGGGATACGGTCAAATTCCAGGGAGTTGTCGAGCGATGACTCGCCGAGATCCATCTTGTCGATCAGCGATGGCAGCACGATGTCCGACTTCACGCCGTCCTTCTGCGTACTGTCACCGTTGACCCGGTAGAACTGCTGAATGGTCAGCTTGAGCGCTCCGCGATCGGTGCGATTCAGGAACATGCCCGACGTGACCGGCATCACGTTTTGGACGGTCCCTTTGCCGTGCGTGGTTGTATCACCCACGATGATGCCGCGCTGATAGTCTTTGATGACGGCCGCAAAAATTTCCGACGCCGAGGCGGACAGTTTGTTACAGATCACAACCAGCGGGCCGTTGTACACCACACCTTCGATGTCGTCGTCGTGCGACTTGATTCGCCCGTTCTGTTCTTTGACCTGGACGATCGGGCCTTTGTCGATGAACAGGCCGGAGACGTCGATGGCTTCGCTGAGCGCCCCGCCGCCGTTGGTTCGTAGATCGACGACGACCACATCAACCCCACCCTGCTGCTGGAATTTCTGCAACACGGCCTGGACATCGCGAGCGGTGCTCTTGGCATTTTCGACGCCGTCTTGGAAGGCTTGGAAGTCGCGATAAAAGGAGGGAATGTTAATGAGACCGATGCGACCTTTGCGGCCGGGAATCCGTTGGTCGGTGTCGAGAATCTCCCCTTTGACTTCCGCGTTGGTCAGTTCGATTTTCTTGCGAGTTAACTCATAAAGCACGACTTCACTGCTATCTCCCTTTTTTACTTGCAAGCGGACTTTGGTGCCGCGCTTGCCGCGAATCAGGCGGACAACTTTGCTGAGCTTCATTTCCATGATGTCGACCATCTCGCCGGTCTCTTGCCCGACCGCCAAGATCTTGTCGCCGGCCTTGAGCCGTCCATCTTCGGAAGCGGCTCCGGGCTTGACGATCTCACGGACAATGGTGAAGCCGTCTTCCGATTGCAGCGATGCGCCGATCCCGTCGAGGTTGAGCGCGATCGCGATTTGGAATTCTTCCTGCGTTTGCGGGGACATGTAGCTGGAGTGCGGATCGAAACAATGCGTCAGCGAGGAGAGGTACAGTTCCAATTTCTCAGGATCTTCAGTCTCTTTCGCTGCCTTCTGGAACATTCGATATCGCTTATGCAATCGTTCTTGCGGATCGACGGGCGCGGTCTGAGTTTTCTCGCGACCGGGACCAGCCTTGGGCTTTTGCTTGCCGGACGCGATGTCCTCGTTGTCGAGCCGAGCGTTGATGAGTTCGAACTTGATCCGCCGACGCCAACGGTCGTTCAATTCGTCTTCCGTCTTCGCGGGTGCGATCTTGTCGGCGTCAATCTCGATGGACTCATCGACGGCGAAATCGTGAGGCGAGTCGATCAGCTTGTGAACGATTTCCATCTGCCGTTCGATCCGCTGCAAATACATGTCCCACACGTCGTAGGCGAATTGCGTGTTGCCTGCTTTCACGAGGTCATCCAGCGTCGATTTGAACTTGCTCAGTTCGTCGATGTCTGGCTGGGTGAAGTACAGCTTTTGCGGATCGAGCGTCTTCAAGAATCGATCCAGCAGCTTGCCGGAAATCTGATCGTCGATCGGATGCTGGCTGATGTGAAACTTCTGCACCATGCCAACGACGAGCTTCGTCGTGGTTTCGTCATTGGGATGATTCGCCGCCAAGCGATCAGCAAAGCCTGTGACCGCAGCCAGCAACAGTAATCCAGCACACAATGTCCACGCGGTCCGAGATGGAGTCGTCAGCTTCATGTGATGCTTTCGATGAGCAAGAGCGACGGAAAAGTTGAGCAAAAAGGCTCAGTCTGCAACGCCGGAGCGATGGTAGTTCAAGCTCTGAAACGGGACAAGAGGGCTGCTTTGGACGAGAGATTGCCAATTTCAAATGGAAAATTGCAAATTGAGAATTGAGCCACACCAGCGATCACCTGTTCTCAATTTGCAACTTGCAATTTTCAATTTGCAACTTGCAATACTCGCCTTGTCCCCCGCTCAATCCCCGACGCAAGGCCGCTGACTTGTCCGACACAAACTCCGACTCGCCGCGAATCACTCGCGATGTGACCTCAGCAGCCGCCTTCAATTGCGAGGTCGCGTCTGGCAAGCGATTCGAGTTCGGCAAAAACTGGCAGCGGTTCCTGAACGTGCTCACTGAGGAACGGATCGCGAACGCTGTCCGATCCCTCCAGCAACAATTGGGTCTCGATCATTTGGACGGATTGCGGTTCTGTGACGCAGGCAGCGGCAGCGGCTTGTTTTCGCTGGCAGCGAGGCGGCTGGGAGCAACGGTGCATTCGTTTGACTTCGATCCGAGTTCCGTCGGCTGCACTCAGGAGTTGAAGCGGCGCTATTTCGCCGATGATCCGCACTGGACGATCCAGCAAGCCAGCGTGCTCGATCAGGACTATTTGAAATCACTCGGTCAATTCGACGTTGTCTATTCGTGGGGCGTACTGCATCACACCGGAGCGATGTGGCAAGCCATCGAGAACGTGACCGCGCTCGTGGCCCCGAAAGGGCGGCTGTTCATCGCGCTCTACAACGATCAAGGTTGGCTGTCGCGGATGTGGCTGGCGGTGAAGCGAGCGTACTGCTGCTGCACGCTCGGCCGCTGGGCGATGACGGCGATGTGGGTGCCCGGATTCTTCGCTCGGATGTGCGTTGCCAGCTTGGTCTCCCGCCGTAACAAGTTCGCGGCCTATTACCACGAACGAGGCATGTCCCCGGCCCACGACTGGATCGACTGGATCGGCGGCCTGCCGTTCGAGGTCGCCAAGCCCGACGATGTCATCCGCTTCCACGAGCAACGTGGCTTTGAATTGCTCAAGCTGACTCCGACGAGAAGCCTGGGTTGCAATCAGTTCGTGTTCCGTATGAGTCACTCGTCAAAGTGAGTTGTAGTGCCCTTTTCGAAAATGGAGCGTCCTTGAAACTGGCGTGTTGTAGAGTCACACCAGAAAGGACGCATGATGAAGAAACCACGACGTCAGTTTTCAGCGGCGGACAAAGTCGCGATCGTCAAAGCTCACGTGGTCG
>SYJG01000498.1 GCA_005798445.1 Planctomyces sp. | reverse complement strand
TGGGAGAAGGTGCCCGACAGGGCGGATGAGGGCCTCTCTCCGCGGGTCGTGCTGCTTGAAAGAAGCCCTCATCCGGCCTTCGGCCACCTTCTCCCAAGGGGAGAAGGGTTCGATCGGTGCCGGAACTTGGCGATCGAACACGAATGTTTTGCAAGGGAGTCTGCCATGAATCGAAGTCCGTCGGTTGTCGGAATCGTTCTGCTGGCTTTGAGTCTTGCCTTGTCGTCCGTCGCGACGGCTGGTGAGTTGCGAGCCGGAGCGTTCGCGATGGATGTCACTCCGCTGAAGTTTCCGATCTCGATGAACGGCAACCTCCAAGATGCACCCGCGAAGAAGGCGGCCGATCCGCTGCACGCGCGGTGTTTGGTGCTCGATGACGGGCAGATGCGAGTCGCATTCGTCGTCGTCGACAACTGCGTAATCCGCCGCGAACTGATGGACGATGCCAAACAGCTAGCCAGCAAACTGACCGGCATCCCGGCCGAACGGATGCTGATTTCCTCCACCCACGCACATTCGTGTCCAACGGTCACCGGAGTGTTTCAGAGCGAGCCGATCGTCGAGTACGTCGAGTTCCTAACTGAGCGGATCGCCGCTGGGATCAAGCAGGCCAATGACAACCTCGCGCCGGCTCGGGTCGCGTGGGGTGTGGGGCGCGACGAGACGCAGGTCTTCAATCGCCGGTGGTTGCTGAAGGAGCCTTCGAACGAATCCAATCCGTTCGGCCTAACCGACAAGGTTCAAATGAATCCAGGATTCAACAATCCCAAGGTCTCGAAGTCGGCCGGACCGGTCGATCCGGAAGTCAACTTCTTGAGCGTGCAATCTCCCGAGGGCCGGCCGCGCGCGTTCCTGGCGAATTACTCGCTGCATTACGTCGGCGGCACTGGCGGCGAATTGTCCGCTGACTACTTCGGAGCGTTCGCGGAACGGATCGGACAACTTTTGAAGGCGGACAACTCAGCCAAGCCATCGTTCGTCGGCATCATGTCGAACGGCACGAGCGGCGACGTCAACAACGTCAACTACGGCCTGACGACGCCTCCAAAATTCGAACCGTTTGAAAAGCTCAAATTGGTCGCCAACAGTGTCGCGACGGCGGCCCTCGCAGCACACGCGAAAGCCGAGTACCGCTCTGCCGTATCAATCGCAATGCGCGAGTCCGAGATCGAATTGAAAGTCCGCAAGCCTTCGTCCGATGACATTGCCGCCGCAAAGGAACGGATCTCGAAGGGAGGCGCATTTCCGTACAAGACGATGCCCGAGGTTTACGCGCGCGAGACGCTCAAACTGGCTGAGTACCCCGACACAGTGAAGCTAAAATTGCAGGCCATTCGCATTGGCGATCTGGGGATCGTCGCAATCCCGGCGGAGGTGTTCACGGAGATCGGCCTCGAACTCAAACGCCGCAGCCCGCTCCAGCCGACCTTCACCATCGCGTTGGCCAACGGTTGGAACGGCTATCTGCCGACTCCACAGCAACACGAACTCGCCGGCTACGAAACGTGGCGAGCTCGTTCCAGCTATCTGGAAATCGGTGCGTCTCCGAAGATCGTCGAGACACTGCTGAAGCTGCTGAATGAGATCGCGGCCGAAAACAAGTGACCGCGAACACATGCTCGTTATTGCAACCGAGCGCGGTTGAAGTCGTCGAGTTGCACTTGCGCATCAAAGTCAATGTTTTTGAACGCGTAGAGTTCCAACAGCGTGGTTTGATCGAGCTTCTGTGGATTGGCATCGGCGATTTTTTCCGGCCAACCGTAGCAGCGGATGCAACTTGGCAACTTGGTCTGCGAGTCAATGTAAACCAGTGACTTGCGGTACTCTTTCTTTTCGTCCGCAGCAAACTCTGGCTTCGCGTATTCAATGACCAGGCACAGGCAATCGCGGCCGTTGAGTAGCTGATGGTCCAGCAGTTTGGCGGAGACTCCTGATTCGAGCTTTAGGTCCGCTTGGCGGTGCTGGCGAGTGATTTTCGTCAGGTTCAGGAGTCCGGCATCCGTAATCGGATGTCGGGAATGCTTCATCGCCATCGATCCGGCGGGGTTCAGCGAAATCACTCCCAACCGAGCCTCGATGCCGTTGAGTTTCCGGACCAGCATGTCCCCATCATTTTCCCCCTCGGCGAAAATGACTCGTTGGCCGGCGTCCTTGCCCCCTTCCCACTTCATGGAGATTCGCTTGGGTTGGTGGACCATTCGGAACTGAATCACTTGGAGTTCCGTCAGCGCATCGCCAATTCGTTCTTGTTTGACAAACGTCGCGGTGTAGGTCGCGATTTTTTCGAGCTTGGCTTCGGCCTCTCCGAGAATGCGATCGAATTCCAAGAGTGCCTCTTTGCCGGTGAGCGTAGGTGTGTCATTTGCCGCGACGGACGACGGCAATGTTCCCGCGGAGCCGGCCGTACCGGTGCCCGAAGAGGGACCGCCAAATTCCTTCTCGATGTCCGCAAGAGTTGCGACACCGTTGGCTGAGACCGGATCCGTTCCGGCCGTCGTCGGCTGAGCTTGGACGTACAGGAATCCGATGGCGAGAAAGACAACGAACGAACCCAACACGTTGTGGCGGTGAGGCGATCGCCGCATCCGACGAGCCACGTTCGGGACATTGCGAACGGGACTCGTCAACCAACGAGACTGGCCAAGAAACCAAGACAGGTATTTCATGCGACGAGCGGCCTTGCGCGTTCCGAACGGATCTGCCAAGCGGTGCCCCAATCCACTGAGGTCACCGAATCGACAGGACGCCACGGTTTGCGAGTGAGACGTGATGAATCCCGAAACCCGCAGAGTCCGTCCGCACGGGGGCAGTTAGGACTCAGATCGACGCATCGCTTCCGTCGCAGTGACGAGAATTGCCGCCGTCCAACGATCCGTCGCGGCGAGCTTGCCGCGGATGTTGAGAGGATTTGGCATCCCACGACCGGTCGCCGCGAACTGCTGGATCGGTGCAATCGCGAAAGTTTGTCACGGACGCGGCCGGCAAACTTCGCCGCTCATGCTGCAAGCAACGTCGGCTACTTCGGTTTGTCCGCTTTTTCCGACGGCTTTGCCGGCTTGGCGTCAAACTCCGGCACGAGTTCCAGCAGAACCTCGGTGCCGACAGGAGGAATCCGATCGGCCCAGGCTTCCCACATCAAGTTGCTTTCTCCGGTTGCAGAACTTGGCACTGCGAGATCCAGCATGGCGGACGCAAAATTGGCGACGCAGATCAGATCGCCTCCCTCGGCCAGATAGGACTTCGTGCCGTTGGCCTCGTCCGCGTAGAAGCCACTGCCGGCGAAGACCCACGGATCGGCGAGTTCGTGCGGCTGCGTTCGGACGTAGAACTTTTGAATCGCCTTGCGGTACTTCGCATCCTTCGACATCGCCAGGAATGCGTCGCGTTGTTTCTCCGACATGTGGCCGAACCAATACAGCTCTTTGTTTTTCTCGTCCCACTTCAACTCCGAGTCCTCTTTCAATTCGAGGCCGACTGGCTTTTCGTCGAACAGCTCGACGAAGAATCGCTTCGAGGAGTTGCGAATCCATTTCTCGGCCGGTTCTCGATGTGGTTTGCCATCTTTGTCGGTCCACTGACAGAAGAGCCGAATCCGAGTCCCCTTGGGCGGTGAATACTCCGGCTGAAACTTCACCGGCGATCCGGGCTTCGCACCCAGTGCGAGCAGCCCGGTGTGAATCACATAGGCCTCGGAATCAATCGACAGAATCGACTCGTGCTCCTTGGTCTGCTTCAGACAGCAGAACATTTCGAGCACTCCCTCGCGCAGACAGACTTTCGTTTTCAGCAGCAAGCGTTTGCCGTCCACATCGAGCAGCACGGTTCCCGATTTGTTGAGCGGCACCGGCTCCTTCGACTTCTTGGCGTCTTTCGACGGGTCGGCCGCAAGTCCGAATCGGTCGCCGGCGAATGCGGTCCCAGACGCGGCGGCCAAGGCACTCAAGAACTCACGGCGTCCAAAGGCGCGCTCGATGGTCATAGACATGATGTATTCCTCGCGTCGTTCCGTTGAATGGACGCCCACGTCCGGTCGGTCCTCGGTTGCCGTTCAAACCCCGATTGGCATCACAAAGTATAGCCGCCGAGTACTCTGTGAGCGCGACTTCAGAATGGCGAAACTTGCGACATCAACGGCCAAGAACTGCCGGAAGCGAGAGTGCTCACAAATCGTCGATGGCGTCCTGCAATCCTGATAGGTCCGTACTGAAAAGTTGCTCGGCGAGCAGTGACAGTCCGTCGTCATTCTGAATCGTGCCGGTTGCAAACGTCGCCAACGGATTGAGTGTCGTATTGGTCGGGCTCGACAGCGTGACTTTGAAGCCTTCCTGGCTTTCGATCGTCGTGTCGCCGCGGACGTTGATGCTAATGGTCTTTGTGAGCTCGTTGGCCGCGAAATTGATCGTCCCGCTGGGGAACGCGCTGCCAAAATCAGCGGCGTTGGCGGATGTCGTGCCGTTGCCCGAGACGGTGAATTTGACGCTGGCCGTGCGACTGACGTCTCCCGTGCGTGTGACGGTGAATAGGAACGGCGTGTTGCCGCTGTTCCCTTCGGCGGCCGAGAGGTTGGGGCTCATCGAAAGTACCGAGTCATCGTTTTTGATGGTGCCGCTGGCGGTCGTCGTCGCCAGGGTCGCCTTGATGGCGTTCGACAAGGTGACGCTGAAGTCTTCGTTGCTTTCCACCACAGTGTCGCCACGCACGTTGATCGTGATCGTCGCTTTCGCCTGATTGGCTGCGAAGTTGACGGTGCCGCTTGGCAGAATCGTGCCAAAGTCCGCCGCATTCGCAGGATTGGCTCCGCCTCCAGCGACCGCGAAGTGGACACTGGCCGTGTTTTTGAGAAGACCCGTACGAGTCATTGTGAACGTGAAGGCCATCTTGCCGGAGTTCCCCTCGGCTTTGTTGGCGCTGGTGGCCGCGATCGAGAGAGAGGTGTCGTCGTTCTGGATCGTGCCCGTCGCCGACGCAGCGCCGATCGCGGCGTTGGACGGATTGGACAACGTCACCGTGAAGTTTTCGTTTGGCTCGGCGATCGTATCGCCAACGATGTCCAGTGTGATCGTCTTGGAAGTCTCGGCCGCGCCGAAGGTGATCGCTCCCTGCGGGAACGATTCGCCGAAGTCTGCGGCATTGGCTCCATTTGTCGCGGCCCCAGCCACTACGAAATTCACGCTGGACGAATCGCGCGTGTCTCCTGTGCGCGTCACCGTGAAGGTGAACGACGTATTGCCGTTGTTTCCTTCGGCCTTATTCGCGCTGGTGACGACGATGGCAAGCGACGCATCGTCATTCAGAATCATGCCCGTGGCAGTGGTCGTTCCAAGGATCGCGTTGACTGGATTGGACAGCGTGATCGTGAACCCTTCATTGGGTTCGACAGCCGTGTCGCCGCGCACATTCAATGTGATCGTCTTCACGGTCTCTCCGATGGCGAAATTCACCGTGCCCGATGGGAACGCCGTGCCTCCAAAATCGGCGGCGTTGGCAGCCGAGGCACCGCTACTGGTCACCGCGTACTTCACGCTCGCCGTCCGACTGGCGTCGCCGTTGCGAGTCACCGTGAAGGTGAAGGAAGTGCTTCCGCTGTCTCCTTCGTTTTGATTCGCGTTGTCTGCGGCGATGGACAGCGTGGCATCGTCATTCAGGATCGTGCCGGTCGCCGCCACGTCCGCAATCCCTGCGTTGACGGCGTTCGACAACGTGACCACGAAATTCTCGTCAGATTCGACGACCGTGTCACCGCGCACGCTGACCGAGACCATCGCTGTGGCCTGATTCGGCGCGAAGCTCACCGTACCCGTGGGGAGCGCGGTGCCGAAATCCGTGGCGCTGGCCGGAGCCGTTGTTCCACCGCTGACCGTGTATTTCACGCTGGACGTGCCCGATGTGCTGAGCGAACGGGTGATCGTAAACGTGAAGGCCGTGCTGCCGGAGTTCCCCTCTGCCTTGTTGGCGGATGTCGCTGCAATCGACAGCAACGGATCATCCGCAATGATGCGACTTTCGGCGGACGCTGTGCCGAGGCTCGCGTTCGTCGCGTTCGACAATTCGACGAGAAAGGTCTCGTCGGTTTCCCCAAACGTATCGCCCCTGACGAGGACCGTGATCGTCCGAGAGGATTCGCCCGATGCAAAGCTCACCGTCCCCGACGGCAATGCCCCACCGAAGTCTTCGGCATCAGCGGGACTCGCTCCGCTCCCGACGACGGCGAAGTTCACGCTCGCCGAGCCACTGGTGTCCCCCGCACGAGTCACCGTGAACGTGAACGGAGTGTTGCCGCTTTGCCCTTCCGCCTTGTTCGCGCTGGCTGCGGCAATCGAAAGCGAAGTCGTTTCGTCGAGGACCGTCACGCGAATCACCTGCGTGGATTGCCTTTGACCGTCACTGGCTTGGACCTGTACCAGATAGACGTTGTCACCATCAGAGTCAGTGGGAGTCTCGAAGTCAGGTGCGGATTGGAACGTCAAGACGCCGCCGCTCGTAATCCGAAATCGAGTCTGATCCTCTCCGCCGACGATTGAAAAGCCCAACGACGGACTCGGCAAGTCCGCATCGGTCGCTGTGACCGTCAGGACGTTGATCGTGTTTTCCGGAACGCTGGCCGATTCCGACGAAGTGATCACAGGATCGAACTCATTGACGCCGGTGACATGAATCGTCACCACCGCCTTATCGGTTCTAGCCGACCCCGGTCCACCGTCGCTGACCTGCACCATCAACGACACAGATGAAATCGCTTCTCGATCCAGATTTGCACTGTTCGCGACCGTGATTTGACCGGTCGCCGAGTTGATCGCGAAAAGCTCCGACTCATTTCCACTGGTGATGCTGTAGCCCAACGACTTCGTCGCGTCGGCATCCGATGCCGCTAGAACGCCGACTTCGCTGCCGATCGTGGAATTCTCTGCGACGCTCAAGGTCACGTCGTTGAGCACTGGAGTGAACTCATTCACGTCGTCCACGTTGATCGTCACCGCCGCGGATTTCGTACGAGCCACTCCCGGCCCGCCATCGCTGACTTGAACCGTCAGCACCACCGCTGGAGCCGATTCCCGATTCAAATTCGTCTTATTCGCGACGCTGATCACGCCAGTCACCGAATTGATCGCGAAGATTCCCAAATTGTTTCCAGAGGAGATGCTGTAGCTGAGCGATTTGGTCGCATCGGCATCCGTGGCTGCCATCGTCCCTACGACCGTGCCGTTCGCCGAGTTCTCGGCCACGCTCAGTGTCACATCTGCAAGTACCGGATCGAACTCGTTCACGTCCGTCACGTTGATCGTGACCGTCGCCACATCCGTTCGAGCCGTTCCCGGCCCACCGTCGTTGACTTCAACCGTCAGAGTCACCGAGGAGATCGACTCACGGTCAAGATTCGCGTTGTCGAGAACCGTGATCACTCCGGTCACTGAGTTCATCGCAAAAATTCCCAAATCATTCCCCGCCGTGATGCTGTAAAGGAATGTCTTCGTCGCATCCGCATCCGTGGCCGCGACCGTTCCAACTGCATTGCTGTTCGGCCGATTCTCCGCCACGCTGAACGACGTGTCGTTGAGCACCGGATCGAACTCATTTGCATCGGTGACGTTGATCGTCACCGTCGTCGTGCCTGTCCGGACAGTTCCTGGGCCGCCATCGGTGACTTGAACCGTTAGCGTCACGGCTGCGATCGACTCGCGGTTGAGGTTCGCGTTGTTGATCACCGTGATTTCGCCAGTGGCCGAATTGATGGCGAAGATGCCGAGACTGTTGCCGCCGGTGATCGAGTAACGCAACACGCCGTTCGTCGCATCGTTATCCAAACCGCTGACGGTTCCGACCGACGTCCCGTTCGCCGAGTTCTCCGCGACGCTGAACGGCCCGCCGCTGATCGTGGGATTGAACTCGTTCACGTCAGTCACATTGATCGTGACGTCAGTCGTGCCGGTGCGTGCCGAGCCGGGACCGTTGTCGCTGACTTGTACTGTCAACGTCACCGACGAGATCGCTTCGCGGTCCAAGTTCGTCTTGTCGGCCACGGTGATTGCGCCGGTGGACGAGTTGATCGTGAAGATGCCCAGACTGTTGCCGCCGATGATCGAATAGCTCAACACGCCGTTCGTCGCATCACCATCTGAGCCGCTAACGCTTCCTACCGACGTCCCGTTCGCCAAATTCTCGGCCACGCTGAACGGCCCGCCGTTCACCGCAGGAATGAATTCATTCACGTCGGTCAAGGTGATCGTCAGTGTTTGAGTCGACGAGGTGTGGACGCCGTCCGAGACCGTCACCGACAGTGTGAAGCTGGCCGTTTGCTCGCGATCTAAATCTCCCGTGTCGTTGACCGTGAGCGCACCCGTCGTGGCATTGATGGCGAACGGCAATATCGAGTCGCCGTCTTTGTCCGTGTTCCCCGCCGTGATCGTCCAGTTTTGGAACGTCGTCGCCGTGACATCGCCATCCGTCGCCAGCACCGCCCCCACCGCTGTGCTCGCCGCGCTGTTCTCCACCAAGCTAAAGCTCTGGCTGGCCGTCACCACCGGAGTCACGTCGTTCTCATCCGTCAGATTGATCGTGACGCTTGTTGAACTGGTCCGCGCCGAGCCAGGACCGTTGTCGCTGACTTGGACCGTCAGCGTCACCGACGAAGTCGACTCACGATTCAGATTCATCTTGTCGGCCACGGTCATCGCACCGGTTGACGAGTTGATCGCGAAAATCCCCAGTCCGTTGCCGCCGGTGATCGAATAGCTCACCCCGCCGTTCGTCGCATCACTGTCCGATCCGCTGACGTTGCCGACCGTCGTTCCGTTCGCCGAGTTCTCCGCCAAGCTGAATGGCCCACCGCTGACCGTTGGGTTGAACTCATTCACGTCAGCGACGTTGATGGTGACATCGGTCGTGTTGGTGCGTGCCGAGTCAGGACCGTTGTCGCTGACTTGCACCGTCAGCGTCACCGACGAGAGGGTTTCACGATTCAGGTTCGTCTTGTCGGCGACAGTGATTGTCCCCGTGGATGAATTGATCGCGATAATCCCCAGCCCGTTGCCGCCGACGATCGAATAACTGAACCCACCGTTGGTCGCATCACCGTCCGATCCGCTGACGCTACCGACCACGGCCCCGTTCGCGGAGTTCTCCGCAACGCTCAATGGTCCGCCGCTGAGCGTTGGACTGAACTCATTCACGTCCGCCAGATTGATCGTCAGAGTCTGAGCCGACGAAGTGCGGACACCGTCCGAGACCGTCACCGACAGCGTGAAGCTGGCCGTTTGCTCGCGATCCAAATCTCCCGAGTCGCTGACCATGATCGCACCCGTCGCGGTATTGATCGCGAACGGCAATGTCGAGTCGCCGTCTTTGTCCGTGTTGCCCGACGTGATCGTCCAGCTTTGAAATGTCGTTGCCGTGACATCGCCGTCCGTTGCCAACACCGTTCCCACTGCCGTCGTTGCCGCGCTGTTCTCCGCCAAGTTGAAAGTTTGCCCCGCCGTCACAACTGGAGTCACGTCGTTTTCATCCGTGACAGTGACTTGAATCGACTGCGTCGCGAGTCCTTGAAAGCCGTCGTCGGCCTGCACCTGAACCTCGTAGATGTTGTCCGCGTTCGAGTCCGTTGAACTCTCAAAGTCGGGTGCCGATTTGAACGTCAGCACTCCGTTCACAATCTCGAACTTGGCGGCATCGCTTCCACCGATGATCGAAAACGTGACCGTATCCAGGTCCACGTCAGTAGCTACCAGTGTGACGGCAGCGATGGAGTTTTCCGCAATCGATGGCGTGGCTGAGGACGTGATGACGGGTGCGGTGTCGCTGACCAAGACCACGTCATTGTTGTTGGTGCCCGCGAAGTAATTGATGACGAAAGGTTTGCCTTCCGCGCTGAAATCGTGACCGTTCGCGATCGAGACACCGCCGACCTTCAAAGTCCCCTGACCCATGACGGCGTCGCTTCCGTCGTTCTTGATGATCGTGAACGAGTCACCGTGGTTCGGCGAATAACCGAGCGTGACGTTGAGATTGCCACCGTTCAGGGTGACTGAGCCGGTGACGTCGATTTGGTCGTGGCCGCCTGTCGCTCCGGCACCAGCGGTACCGGAAATCTCGACGTTGAAAGTTGAGCCGCTCTCGAAGGTCACGGGACCGCTATTAAGGATGCCGACGCTATTACCCGGAACAATGTTGCCTCCACTCTGAACGCTGATGACGCCGGTCGTGCCCGTACCACCCAGCGTGGCACCGTTGCCGACCGTCGCGGCACTGAGGATCGAGCCGGTCGCGCTGGTCAGGAATGTGCCGCCATTGAGCGCGATTTCCGCGATGCCCGCATCCAGGTCGTTGGCCGCGATCGTCAGCGAGTTGAGTTCGCTTAGGAACTGCGCTCCGTCCGTTGAATCGTTCGTATCCGTGGTGAGCGTCGTCACACTCATCGTCAGCGGGTTGCCGTCGTTACCGATACCGGCCGATCCGGCCGTGATGATCAAGTCATCGGCCAGGACGTCAGTCGTCGCCGTTCCGGAAACGACACCACCCGAGCCCGCACTGCTCAGCGAAACAGTGACATCACCGCCGTTGACATCTAGGCTGGCCGCACCGTTGAAACTGAGGCTGTGGTTGCCGCCCGTGGTCAGGTTCACGTTCGTGGACGCCCCCCTCGTGATCGCCTCGCTGACCGTGATCGGGCCGCTGTTTGTGTCGCCGATGTTGATCGTCCCGGCGGTGATGCGATCCAGTTCGGCGTCAGTCAGGCTGAGCGGGCCGCCGCTGGGATCGGTCGCCACCCCCAGGTTGATGGCAACACCATTGGTGCGTTGCCGGAGCGTGACGCTGCTGGTGTTTTGGGCGCTGATGGTCGTCGTGCCGTCGAAACTCATGCTGTTGCCGATGAGCGTGAGAGTGCCTCCATTGGTCGCCGTTGTGATCGCACCGTTGTTTTGGACGAGGACCGCTGTGCTGGAACTTCCTCCCCCTTCTGTGCCGGTCACCGAGACGTTACCCCCGCTCGACATGATCGTCGTACTCGCGCCAAAGACAAAGACGCCGTGGTTGCTCCCCCCTGTCCCGGTACCACCCTGGCCCACGACGGTGACGGTGCCGCTCCCCCCGGCCGTGATCTGGCTAGCACCGTTCATAAGGACGCCATGGTTGGACGTGCTGCTGTCTGTGCCGCCGCCGATACCGGTCACAGACACGTTGCCACCACTCGATGTGATCGTCGAACCCGTTTGAGTGAGATAAACGCCAACGTTGTCGACCCCGGTCCCCGTCAAGTTGCCACCCCGGCCGACAACGGTGACGGTGCCGCTTCCCTCCGCCGTGATCCGACCGGCACCGTCCACTTGGACGCCACGGTTGGACGTGCTGCTGTCCGCGCCGCCCCCGGTGCCGGTCACCGACACATTGCCCCCACTCGACGTGATCGTCGAACTCGCCTCAGCGACTCGGACGCCGACGTTATCGACCCCGGTCCCCGTCAAGTTGCCACCCCGGCCGACAACGGTGACGGTGCCGCTTTCCCCCGCCGTGATCCGACCGGCACCGTCCACTTGGACGCCAATGTTAAAGAAGCTGGTGCCAGCGCCGCCCCCGGTGCCG
>SYJG01000497.1 GCA_005798445.1 Planctomyces sp. | reverse complement strand
GGCACGACGAACGCGATCAAACGCTCAACGCGCTGCTGGTCGAGATGGACGGCTTCAGTTCCGATCCAAGCGTGATCGTGATGGCCGCGACCCACCGGCCGGAAACGCTCGACCCCGCCCTGCTCCGCCCAGGACGCTTCGACCGGCATGTGCTGGTCGATCGACCCGACATCCGCGGCCGCGAGGCGATCCTCAAGGTCCACGCCAAAAAGGTCAAATGCAACGACAGCGTCGATCTCCTGCGACTGGCCAAGCTGACTCCCGGCTTCGTCGGAGCGGACCTCGCGAACCTCGTCAACGAAGCCGCGCTGCTGGCGGCTCGCGGTGACAAAAAGTTCGTCACGATGCACGAGTTCGAAGAGGGCATCGACCGCGTTGTCGCTGGACTCGAAAAGCAAACCCGGATCATCCCGGAAGACGAGAAAATCCGCGTCGCCTATCACGAGTGCGGTCACGCGTTGATTGCGTGTAGTCTGCCACACACAGACCCCGTCCACAAAATCTCGATCATCCCGCGTGGCCTCGGAGCACTCGGCTACACCATGCAGCGGCCGGAAGGGGATCGCTCGCTGGTCACGCAGACCGAATTGCATCACCGTATTTGCGTGTTACTGGGTGGCATCGCCGCCGAGCAAATCGTTTTCAAAGAAACCTCGACCGGCGCGCAGAACGATTTGCAGCGCGCGACGGATATCGCTCGCCGCATGGTCACCGAATTCGGCATGAGCCAAAAACTCGGCCGAGTCTATTACAGCGAAGCCCGCCGCTCTCCGTTCCTCGGCACCGGGACAACTGCCGACGCTGTCCACAGCGAAGACACCGTCCGCGAGATCGACCTCGAAGTCCGTCGCCTGATCGACGAGTCCGCCACGATTGCGCTGGACATCCTCAACGAACGCCGCGAAGTGCTGGAGCACATGACCAAAGAGTTGCTCGAAATCGAAGTCATGGACGCTGATCACCTCAAACGCATCCTCGACGAACACAAAACCGGTCCACAACTCGTGCCGGGGACGTTCGCACAGACGAACTCCGACCCAACCCCTGAGATCACATCCCCCAGCCTCCGCGAAGCGGCGGAGAGCTGACCAGGAATGAAAAGCTATTGCTGCTATCCACCCGAAACCTGTCGCCCAGGCCCTTGTGGCCTGGTCGATTCACTCGAGGGCGGAATCTTCCGACTCAAAAGAGGTCGGGCTACGGTACAGCGACTTCTTTCAGGATGTCGAACACCCGATTGATCAAATCAGGCAGCCCTTTGCCGGTCACGGCCGAGATACGGAGTACCGGCTGGCCGACCTCTGCTTCGAGTTGATCGGCGATGTCGGCCGCTTCGGACAGTTCGCACTTCGTGACGACGACTAGCTCCGGCCGAGTGATCAGCGACTCGTCGTACAGCCGCAGCTCTTCGTGGATCGCTCGGTAATTGGTGATCGGATCGGACTGGTCGGCTGGAATCGGTTCAATGAGATGGACCAGCACTTTTGTCCGTTCGACATGCCGCAAGAATTCGTGGCCGAGTCCGACTCCGGCGTGAGCACCTTCAATCAGGCCGGGGATGTCGGCCAGCACGATTTGGCGGTCGAAGCCAATGCGCACGACGCCGAGATTCGGATATTTCGTCGTGAACGGGTAGTCGGCGATCTCCGGCGTCGCGCGAGTCAACCGGCTGAGCAGCGTCGACTTGCCGGCGTTCGGCTTGCCGATCAGGCCCACGTCGGCGATCAGTTTCAGTTCGAGCATGACGGTGCGCGACTCACCCAGTTCGCCCCGCTCAAATTCGCGCGGCGCGCGATTGGTCGAAGTCGCGAAGTGCTTGTTGCCTCGACCGCCGCCGCCACCTTTGGCCGCGAGAAATTTCGCTTCGTGATGATCAAGATCGAACAGCACCTCACCTGATGCGTCTTTGACGAGCGTTCCGGGCGGGACGCGAATCTCGACGTCGGCACCGTCCCGTCCGGACCTCAACGAGCCTTGTCCGTTCGCGCCGCGATCCGCCTGCCAGTGCTTGCGACCAACAAGGTTGGTCAGGCTGCTGACGTTCTCGTCAGCGATGATGATGATGTCGCCGCCGTCGCCACCGTCGCCGCCGTCGGGGCCACCTTGCGGAACGTTGGCCTCGCGCCGAAAGCTCACGCAACCGTGACCGCCGTCACCGGCTTTGCATTCAATCGTGTATCGGTCAACAAACATGGGGGCGGGACTTTAACGGTCACTCCGCAGTCAGGCGAGCGGCTTTATCCGCACGGATTCGGGACTTTCTGTGAATTCAGCGATTGCCTCACTGAAAGTTTGTGGCCAGAATGCCGCTTCGAAGCTGAAAGCGGCTCAGCAAATCTCCTCCGAGAATTCCCAATGTTTTTTGGCCGATCAATGCTGTTTGTCCGAAAGCTGATTGGTATCGCCTGGCTTCTGGTGATGCAGTTGAGTTGGACGGCATCCGCATCGGCAACGTGTGGCGACCATCTGCAATCGAACGGCGCAACGATGATCGAACATCTGCCGGGCGACGTGATGCCGAGCCAACCGCTCGAAGCCCCGCGACCAAAGTCTCCGTGTCGTGGCTTGAGTTGCTCGAAGGGAGAACCGCTCGCTCCCGCGCCGCTGCCAATGACGGTACCGGTCGACAATCAATCCTGCTGGCTCGCGATCAGTAATCGACCAATCGACGATGCTGGCGTTGCGAAACTTTCTACCGCAGACGATTTCCGCCTGCCGGAGCGCCGATCCGCTCGGCTGGACCGACCACCGCGCGCCGCTTGAGCTGTCCTCGCGAGCGAAAAGACAGCGCTGCTGCGATCTGCCAGCCAAAAAGTTGTTTGGCAAGTTGCTTGTTCTGTTCGGTCAGCAGTCGCCGTGAATCGGTCGAGTCACATGCACGACGTTGATTCGCTGGTTGATGCTGCGGAACAAGACTTTCCATTTCAGGGACGTCTTGAAACCGTACCAGTACACTCAGTCACGAGTTGTTTGATTTGTCGTATTTTCTGTTTGACGACGCGGAAATTCCTTCGATTCCAATTTCCTGGATTCATTTGAGGAGAGTTTGATCATGAAACGTCGCGGATTCACATTGATCGAGTTGCTGGTGGTGATTGCGATCATCGCCGTTTTGATTGCGTTGCTTCTGCCCGCCGTGCAGCAAGCTCGCGAGGCGGCTCGCCGCAGCCAGTGCCGCAACAATCTCAAGCAGTTCGGACTGGCGATTCACAGTTACCTCGACAACAACAAGGTGTACCCCTTTGGAAAAGGCCCCAGCTACCCCGGAGCTCCGGTCTACGCACGCTGGTCACAGCACGCGATGTTGCTGCCGTTTCTCGATCAGGCACCGCTCTACAAAAGCATCACTTTCACTCAGCCCCCCGACACGCCAGGCATGGGTGGCGTGATCGCGTTCATGCCCGCGTACACGAGTCCGGGAGGAATCAACACGACCCCCTCGAGCAAATCGGTATCGATGTTTTTGTGCCCTTCCGATGGTGCAGCCTCTGGTCCGGGACAGAACAACTACTGTGGCAACCAAGGTGGTTGGCTGTGCGATTTGAGCGACGTCGCGGGAGCATCCACGGTCAGTCCCACCGAAGTGCAAACTGGTGTGTTCTACTTTCTCAGCCGAGTGAACCCGGCCGCCGTTCGGGACGGATTGAGCCAGACCGCGTTCTTCAGCGAGCATTTGCGTGGCACCGGCGGCCTGAATCCCAAAAGCGACTTGTTTGTCATGCCGGCTCAAACCAGTTTGGCCAACACTTATTCGACCTGCATGGGACTCAACACGTTGACCGCGACGCCGCTGACCAGCAAGTGGGGCTACAGCTGGGTGATGGGTGAGAATTGTTGTGCTCAGTACAACCATGTGGCCCAGCCGAACACGACGTCCTGCGCGGGAACGGGCTTTACCGGCACGATGGCCAATATGGCGATGCAGGTGTCGGCAACGAGCAGTCATACGGGTGGCGTCCACGTCCTGATGGGGGACGGTGCCGTGAACTTTGCCAATAGCAACACCGACTTAACGATCTGGCGAGCGATTGGGACGCGCAGCGGCAAAGAAGTCGTGGCACCGTTTGGCGGTTGATCTGAGGAGGCCGAACGATGCTGCCAGTCCGTGGAATATTACTCGTTGCGGCGTGGCTGTTGTGGGGATGCTGTGCCGGTTGCGGTTCATCATCCGGTAGCGACCACGAGCGGTATATTCCCGCTCCCGTCACTGCCAGCGCCACCATTCGAGCCGCCTTGGAAGCGTGGCAACGAGGCGAACCAATTGGCGAAGTGCGTGGCTCCCAGCCGAAGACTTACTTCGTCGATTCATTTCGCCGCGAGGGTCAGTCGCTCGAACACTTCGAAATCCTCGGTGAAGTCGCGGGACTGACACAGCGGACGTACTTGGTCAAGTTGTCGTTTGCAAATCCCAAGGCCGAAGAGAAGGTGCGGTTTGCTGTGTTGGGAATCGACCCCTTGTGGGTTTATCGCCACGAAGATTTGGAACTGCTCGCGCATTGGGAGCACAAGATGCCAGAGCCTTCCGCCCCAACAAAGCCCACCGAGGGACAGCCATGAGCGAACCTCCTTCCGATTCCTCGCCCCTCGCCCCTCGCCCCTCGGCCCTTTCCTCCTTGCTTTGGACCGCAAGGCTCATCGAAGTTCGACTGCGGTTTGTCATTGTGCTGCTCGTCGCGTTCGTCATTGTCGGCCGCTGGGGCACTTGGCAAAACTACTGGAACAAGTGGACTCGACCGCTGTTCGGTGGAACGGCTCATGCGGGCAGCGTGTCGGCCGACACCGAATTCTTCTGCCCAATGTGTCCCGGAGTCCTCTCCGATTGGCCGGCGATCTGCCCTGTCTGTCACATGGACTTGGTCACTCGGAAGCGTGGCGAGCCGATTGTGCTCCCTGACGGAACGCTCGCACGCATGCAGTTGGCTCCGTATCGCATTCAGCAGGCCGGCATTCACACGACCGAGCTTCAGCCGCAAACCCTGGAGGGGATCGGCAAATGTCTGGCCCTTCCCGACTCGGCGGTGATCGACACCGGCTCGATGCAAGTCGTCTACGTCGAGTCGATGCCCGGCATGTTCGACGGCATCGCCGTGAAAGTTGGCCCGCGAGTCGGAGATCTTCTGCCGATCCACGAAGGACTGAGAGCTGGCCAGCGCGTCGCCACCAGCGGCGCGTTCTTGATCGATGCGGAAACGCGGCTCAATCCGAGTCTCGCCGTCGGCTACTTCGGAGCGGCCGGGAATCGAGCAACCGGTTCCGCGCCACAAATGGTCACGCGGCGGCGATCGAAGAAATCAAAACTCTCTGTCGAAGATCAAAAACTGGTCGCCGATCAAAAGATCTGTCCGGTGACCGGAGCCGACCTGAATTCGATGGGAGGCGCTGTGCCGGTCGCCGTCGCCGGCCGCCGAGTCTTCATTTGCTGTGCCGGCTGCGAATCCGCACTGAAGAAGAACCCCGAAAAACATCTCGCCAAACTCAACGCGAACCAATGACTTATCGCTCCGTGTCTCCCATTTTCCGCCCTCCATCTTCCGCTTGCCCGCTCCCGATTTTGAAACGGCTGGCGGAAAATAAAGGGCGGAAAATGAGGCGGCACATGCAACCAGGAATTTCACACCGATCGCTCCATGATTGAACGGCTTATCGAACTTTCGATTCGGCATCGCGCGGTGACGATCGTCGCCGCGTGCGTACTGGCGGTGTGCGGCGTGATCGCCGTCGGGCGAACTCCGATGGATGCGATTCCCGATCTGTCGGAGAACCAAATCCTCGTCTTCGCCGACTGGCCGGGACACAACCCGCGCGAGCTCGATGAGCAAGTCACCTCGACTCTCTCTCGCCACCTGCAAGGGATCGAAGGGGTGCGCGTCGTGCGCGGTGCGAGCGAAGCGGGATACGCGCTGCTGCACTTGATCTTCGACGAATCCGTCCGTTTCGAGACCGCTCGTTCGCGCGTGCAGGAACGGTTGACGCTACTCGGCGATGCGTTGCCGACGGGAGTGACGCCGCGACTCTCGGCCGATGCCGTGCCGACCGGACAGATTTTCTGGTACACGCTGGAAGGACCGGGTTTCGATCTTGGCCGGCTACGCGATATTCAGGATTGGTATTTGCGACCGCAACTCTCCGGAGTCTCCGGCGTGGCCGAAGTCGCCAGCGTGGGCGGACACGTCCGCGAGTTCGTCATCGAGCTTGATCTCGACCAATTGAAGGAACTCGGATTGTCACCGCGCGATGTCTGCGACGCGGTCGAGCACTCGCAGGCAATCCTCGGTGGCAACGTCATCCACAAAGGGAACGCCGAGTTCCTCGTTCACGCCCCGGCCGGTTTCGGGATGTCTGCCAGTCGTCCGGAAGAGGTGGAACGCCAAACGCTTCGGGATTTGGAAGCAGTGCTCATCCCGACCCCTCTCCCTTCGGGAGAGGGTGGCCGAAGGCCGGGTGAGGGCCGCGAGTCACGAACGACTCCCGACGCCGACGGCACGAAGAGTTTCGGCTTGTCGGTTTCTGCACCGACAAGCCCTCACCCTAGCCCTCTCCCGAAGGGAGAGGGGACCGGACATGCGATTCGCTTGCGAGACCTCGCGCGTGTGACGATCGGGCCGAAGCCTCGACGCGGCGTCTTTGAGAAGGACGGCAATGAGGTGGTCGGCGGTGTGATCGCAATGCGGTACGGACACAACCCGCTGGAAGTCACCCGTGCGATTCGCCGCAAGCTGACTGAACTTCGCACCGGATTGCCGCAGGGTGTCCGAGTCATCCCCTGTTACGATCGCACGCCGCTGATCGAAGGTGCGGTCGCTACCGTGACGAGCACGGTGTTCGAAGCGATGTTTGGAGCGACGCTGTGTGTGCTGCTGGTACTGCGGCATCTGCGGTCGAGCTTCGTGATTGCGGTCACCCTGCCACTGGCGGCCCTCGCATCGTTCGTGTTGATGGCAGTTCTGCGAATGCTCGGCGTGGTCGATATTCAGACCAACATCATGTCGCTGTCGGGGATCGCGATCTCGATCGGAGTGCTGGTCGATTCGTCAATCGTGATGGCCGAAAACGCGATGACACATCTGCATCGCCAATTTGGCGATCAGCCGGTGACAGGTGACGTGCGACCGACCGTCTTGGCCGCCTGCCGCACAGTCGGCCGGCCGATTTTCTTTTCGGTGCTGATCATGTTGATCTCGTTCCTGCCAGTGTTCGCGCTGGGTGGGATCGACGGCAAGCTGTTCCGGCCGTTGGCGTTCACGAAGACATTCGCACTGATCGCGGTCGCGATCTTGTCGATCACGCTGGTCCCCGCGCTCTGCACGCTGTTCCTACGCGGGCGGATGCGATCCGAAACCGAGAGCTGGCTGGTGCGCGGCGTGATGGAGGTGTATCGGCCGGTATTGAATTACTTGCTCGATCACCCGGCCGTGATGGCCTGGATCATCAGCGTGACGTTCCTGCTGGGCGTGACACCAATCGGACACGACGGATTGTTTCGAGCGGTGTTATTCGTGTCGCTGGTGGCGGTTGGTTGGACGGCATTCGCACACCAACCCGAAGCGCCAGCGAGGGCGACCGGTCCACTCGCCCTCGCTGGCACTTCGGGTTGGTGTGGGTCGCTCGTCGTCATTGCTCTGATCGCTCAGCAGACGATGCGGCCGCTCGGTACTGATCTGCGCGTGCCGCTCGATGAGGGCATGGTCATGGACATGCCGATCACGGTGCCGAGGATTTCAGTGACGCAGGCGGGAGACGATCTCAAGGCCCGCGACATGCTGCTCTGCCGGTTCCCCGAAGTGGACATGGTCGTTGGCAAAGCGGGCCGAGCCGAAACGCCGTTCGATCCGGCTCCCATCGACATGATCGAAACGATGGTCAACTTCCGTCCGGCCGAGTTCTGGCCGAAACGGAAGCTGCGGCGCGCGGATGCGGAACGACATTCCCACGAGGTTCTACAGGCGTTGCGCTCCGCGAAGCTGTTGGCCAACACACTTGAAACCACGGACTTTGTCGAAGCGGTCGCTGCCGCGCACGCGCGATGCGAGTTGGCTCTGCGCGAAGTCGCGCATGCTCGAAATGAAGAGTTTCAGCGCCGGCTTGGTCGAGTGCTGATTCAAGAAGCGTTGTCGCGGTTAGCGAAACGCTGGCACGACGACAGCCGATTGACTCGCACGCTGCAATCGGGAGACCTCGCCTGGTTGCAGGAGTCGTTGTCACCGCATCTGGGCACGCACCTGGCGATGTCGTTGGAGGAAGACGATCTGCGAGCGATCGCCGAACACGCGCTCTCGCAATTGGCTGACGATGAATTGCTCGCGGACGCCGCACCGCAGACGGCTTCGTGGGTCAGCCGGCTGAGGCAGTCGGCGAATGAACTGCTCGGCCGCGAAACGCCGTCCAAGTTCTCGCGACTGCGTTCCGAGTTGCAGCGCGTCCAGCGATCAGCGTGGGCGGAACACACCGAAACGCTCAATCGTGACTTGTTCGATCGTGGACTGCGATCGTTCACGCAGTTTGTCGCGGAAGAATTGCTGAACCGCGCGGACGAGGTCGATCCGCGCGTCGAAGCCTGGCTCGATCAAATTGCAGCGGCACGATTGCCGTTCTCGTCAGAAAGGCGCGCGGAGGGTGTTAATCCTCCAAGTTCAAGTTCCGTGATCGCACCAACGAATGCCGAGCCGCAACTCGGGGGGTTAACACCACCCGCTCGCCAGGATTCTGCGGAACATCATCACCGCGGTCGCCAATTGCCCCCGCTGCCGGTGATCGATCCGCTACCAGAACTGGATGCGGTTGTGGCGGAGCAGACGAAGCGATTCGCTCGCTGGGCGTTTCTTTGGCCGTTCGAGCGTGACGAACTCGCCGGCTTCGGCGGGGAACTGGATCGCGCGTTGCAGATGCCCGGTTGGACGAACGTGTGGACTCGGCCGATTCAGAATCGTGTCGACATGCTGGCGACCGGGATCAACACCGAGATTGGTGTGCGAGTGCTCGGTGGGAATCTCGATGAAGTCGTCGCGGCGTCGGAAGAGATCGCTGCCGTGCTCCGCGAAGTGCCGGGAGCGGCGGACGTCATTGCCGATCCGGTGCGGGGTAAGGGGTATTTGGAGATCGTCCCGAACCGGGAACGTGCAGCGGAACTGGGGGTCGATCCGCGTGACTTGTGGCATGTGATCGAGACGGCGCTCGGTGGCAAGCAAGTCGCGACAGTGCTGTCGGGCCGCGAGCGCCACGACATTCGCGTGCGAGCAACACGCGATGCAGCTCGCGATGAACAAGCGGTGAGGCAGTTGCCGGTGTTGTGTCGCTGGGATGTGAATGGTCGGGAGGGCGAGGCTCCCGCCGAGCCGCTTCGCGAATCAGCAATTTCCAACGGAGAACAGCGTACCGGCTCGGCGGGAGCCTCGCCCTCCCGGCAAAGCTTCGTCACGCTCGGAGACGTTGCCGATGTCCGCATCGCCGAAGGCCCGGCCTCGATCAAGAGCGAGAACGGACTGTTGCGGAATTACGTCCGGCTCAACGTGCGCGGTCGCGGCACGTTTGAATTTCTCGCGGATGCCAAACGAGCCGTCACCGAAAGCGTCGCACTTCACGAAGGAACGTTCCTCGAATGGACCGGACAGTTCGAACATGCCGAGCAGACCACTCGGACTCTGCTGTTCATCACGCCGGTGGTCATTGGGCTGATCCTGTTGATCCTGTGGCTGACGTATCGCGACTGGGCCGATACATGTCTGATGCTGCTGGCGGTTCCAGGAGCAATCGCCGGGGGCGTCTTCTTTCAATGGCTGTTCGGCTACCGCTGGTCGGTGCCGGTGGCGGTTGGGTATCTGGCCTGCTTCGGCATGGCGACCTCGACTGGCATCATCATGCTGGTTTATTTGCGCGAGGCGCTGGAGAAACGCGGCCCACTCACGTCGCTGACTCCAGCCGATCTGCGAGCGGCAGTCATCGAAGGAGCCGTGCATCGTCTCCGTCCAAAACTATTGACCGAGGGGACGACGATCCTCGGTCTCGCCCCGATGCTCTGGGCAACGGGCGTCGGAGCGGAAGTCATCCGGCCGATGGCCGCTCCGGTGCTGGGCGGCATCTTGATCGCCGATGAAGTGATCGACTTGTTGCTCCCTGTGCTGTTCTATTGGGTCCGCCGCCGGCGCTGGCAGGCGGCTCAACAATCGTCTTCCCCAACTGGCGAGGATTCGACGACACTGAATCCCGCTTTTCTCGAAAGGAATTTGGAAACATGCTCCGTAGTTTGAAATTGGCGATGAGTTATTCGCTGTCGTTGCTGCTGATTTTCGTTTCCGGTTGTGGCAGCGGCGGAAGTTCCGTGTCGAGTTATCAACCGACCGGCCAGTCAGCAAAGGATGCACTGACAACCGCGCTTGACGCTTGGAAGTCAGGGCGTGCGGCTCCCGGCACGATCGCGACAGGGAAGCCGACACTTGAGGTCCTCGACAGTGTTTGGGGCTCCGGCCGCAAGTTGAAGGAATTTCAAATCGGCGATGAGACCGTTTCCCCAGACAACCCGACTCGGTTCAAAGTGAAACTCACCTTCGCCGACGGGCCGACCACGGCCGATGTGGAATATGTCGTGTTCGGCAAAGATCCGATCCACGTTTGCCACGAAAAAGATTACCAGAAGATGACTGGGCAATAGCTCGTCGACACAATGGACCTCATGAGACTCTCCTGGAATTGGAAAGTGGTTGCGGGGATCACTGTCTTGCTCTCGCTGCTCGTCAGCGTGGCGTTCGCAGTGATGAGCCTCACTTCGCGACGGCCGAAGACGCTCGGGGTGTGCGACGGCCGGCTGGCTCCTTGCCCCGATTCGCCGAATTGCGTTTCGAGCCAAGCCGACCGTAAGCATCAGCGAATGGACTCAATCCCACTGACGATCGACACGGCCGAAGCGATGATGGCACTCCAGCGGATTGTGTCGACGATGCGGCGGACGAAAGTCATCACGAGCGACGATTGTTACCTCCACGTCGAGTTCACCAGCGCCCTGTTCCGCTTCGTGGATGACGTTGAATTCTTCGTTGACCGCGACAAACGTGCGATCCACTTTCGATCGGCTTCTCGCGCCGGACATTCCGACCTCGGCGTGAATCGCAAGCGGATGCACGACATCACCGCCGCCTACCAACGCGAGACATTTCGTCACGACGGCTTGCCGAAGACCGAACGATAAGTCTCTTCGTGGAAGCCGACGACCAGCGTGCGGCCAACACGAAACGTCGGTGCTCGCAAATTGCCGGTCGGGCCGAGCAGCACGGACTTCAAAGTTTCGGCGTCCGGCTTGTCCTTCTTCAGGTCCAGCGTAACGACTTTTGAGCCTTTCGCGGCCACGATGCGATCGATTTGCTTGGCTAAAGCCAGCGCTTCGGCAGCCGGCATCTTTTTCTTCCGCGCGTCGATCTGCTCGACAGTCTTGACCGTTGTTTTGCCCAAGAACTCTTGGGCTTTGACGCAAGACGTTCAGCCAGGACGGTGATAGCTCCAGTCGATTTGCGGCATCATTTTCTTTCTGTAAACGTAGCCACGCTCGCCAGAGCGTGGGTGATCTCGCGGAAAGCCCACGCTCTGGGCGAACGTGGCTACAAACGTTCTTACCGGCTGCCCTGCGAGATCAAGCCGGATTCTGGACTCGACGCGGTCGCGTACAGCTTCTTCGGGATACGGCCCGACAAAAACGCTTGCCGGCCGGCTTGGCAGGCCCACTTCATTGCGTGAGCCATGCGCAGCGCGTCGGTCGCTCCGGCGATGCCCGTGTTGAGCAGCACGCCGTCGCAGCCCAGTTCCATGCCGAACGCGACGTCGCTGGCCGTGCCGACTCCAGCGTCGATGATGACCGGGTAATCGGGATCGTTCTCTTTGAGATATTCCAGGCAGATGCGGATGTTGTTCGGGTTGAGCACTCCCTGCCCGCTGCCGATGGGACTGCCCGCCGGCATGACGGACGTTGCTCCGGCGGACTTCAATCGCTTGGCGGTGATCGGGTCGTCGGTCGTGTAGACGAGGACCTGAAAGCCGTCAGCGACGAGTTGCTCGGTCGCGTGCAGCGTCGCGATCGGGTCGGGCAGCAGCGTCTTCTTGTCGCCGAGCACTTCCAGTTTGACCCAGTCGGCTCCGGGGTTTTCCAAGCCATCGAGAATCTCGCGTCCCAACCGAGCGGTTCGCACAGCATCCTCGGCCGTGAAGCAACCGGCCGTGTTCGGCAGGATCGTGTACTTGGCGAGGTCGATGAAATCGAGAATGTTCCGCCCAGCCGCGTCGATCAGCCGCTCGCGCCGCGCGGCGACGGTGATGACATCTGAGCCGCTCGCTTCGAGGCATTGCTGCATCAGCTCGAAGGTCGCGTACTTGCCGGTGCCGACAATCAACCGCGACTGCAAGACATGCTTGCCCAGCACCAACGGTTTGTCGGAGGTCGGTGACGAAGAATCGGAAACGTGTGGCACGAGGAAACACCTTGTCTGAGTTCAAGAAACACGCGGCAGCCGGAGTAGCGTGAGGCGAATCCGCCGACCTCAAGTCTTCGCCGCAGCGACGGGGACGCGAAACAATTCGGCAACCGACAATCGAAAACCCAGCACGACCGCTTCTCCGGATAGTTCTTGCGATTCGTCAAACTCGTCGGTCGATCCGTCGCCACGATGGACCCGCACCGAGCGGGTGTGTGGATCGACGATCCAAACCAATTGCACGCCGGCTCGCAAATACTCGTTGGTCTTCTCGCGGACTTCGTAGTAGGTGTCGTTCGGCGAGATCACTTCCGCGACAAGATCCGGGACGACCGTGCAAAAGCCTTGCTGAAAATCTTCGGCGGGGAAACGATCGAGTTGGATGAACGACACATCGGGCTTGCGCACCCGATCCGGGTCATCGGGAAAGGCGTCCTCGTAGCAACGAAACAGGGCATCCGGCCCATTCACCCAACCCAAGTTCTTGTCGTCGCAATACACCGACAATCGTGATGCCAGACGAGTGGCGATGTAGCTGGATTCGTAACTCATGTTGTTCTCCACAAGCTCTCCATTGACCAACTCGAAGCGATCCCCATCAGGGAGCTTGAGCAGATCGGCGGCGGAGTAGCGGGCTTCGGCGATGGCGCTCATGATTGACGACCTCATTCAACGTAAAGAAACCGGTTGGAACTGAGCAACGATTGGCACAACAGAGATAACGCTTGCCGCTCGGGATCGCCAGCCGGATTCGCGGCGACTGCGGGAGGGGCGGCTGGACCGTTCGCGGGCGCGACGGCTTTCGAGGCGAAGACTTCCGTTTGTGCGGCGACGAACGCGACGGCTTCGGTGGATTCGGACTCGGTCGGATCAGCACCGAAGATCAATCGCCAAGCCTGCACGATTTGAAATTTCACATCGGGACCGGCGACCGTCGCCACTCGCTCGGCGAGATGCCGTGAATGTTCTTGGACGAAGTCGCTGTTCATCAGGAAAAGCGACTGCGGCGAGACGGTCGATGAGTTGCGTTGCGGACAATTCGGATCGAGCACCGGCGGGTCGAACGGGTCGAGCACGCTCAGCGGCCGGCTGCGGCGGACTTGCACATAGACGCTGCGGCGGAATTCTTCGCCATTGAGTGGGATCAATTTGTCGGGGACGCCGTTGCCGTTGATGTTGTCGATGCCCAGCACGAACTGGCCGATCTCGTCCTGCATGATCGGCACTGGCTTGCCGCTGAGCTTGTTCGTCAACTTGCCGCTGATCGCCAGCGTTGCGTCGCGAACCTCCTCGGCTTGCAGACGACGCAACGGGAAATGGCCGAGCAATCGGTTATCGGGATCGACTGTTTCTTGCGTTGCGCTCCGCCGAGACGACTGACGGTACGCCGTCGAGAGCAGCATCTGGCGATGCAGGGACTTCAACTTCCAGCCGCTCGCAATAAATTCGCTGGCGAGCCAGTCGAGCAACTCCGGATGCGACGGCCGTTCCCCTTGCACGCCGATGTCCGCAGGCGTCGCGACGAGTCCGCGGCTGAAGTGCTGCATCCAGACGCGATTCACGAGCACTCGTGCGAGCAGCGGATGTTGGCCCGACGTCAGCCAGCGGGCGTAGGCAAGCCGGCGTCCGGTCGTCGGCAACGCGGGATCGTCCGAAAGTATCTGGCGAGCGGGGGGCGTCAGCCCCCCGGTTGGTTGTTCTTTAACCGGAACCACCGGGGGGCTGACGCCCCCCGCTCGCCAAGGCGAATTGCGTTCGGCCAGAATCGCTAACTCGGAGGGTTCAACCTGTTGCTTCGGAGCGAAGTGTTCGCCGCGAGAGAACAGAAACGTCGGCGGGGTCACATTCGGCGTTTCGTTGAGGACCATCACGAACTCTTCGGGAGGTTTCGTTCCCCGAAGTTCGGTGGCTTGTTTCGAGAAGGCATTGACCTCTTCAGCGGCTTTGTTGTCGTACAGCGGCAGCGTACCGCCGTTGACGTTGATGCTGGGATGATCTTTCAGCAGCGTTGTTTGTTCGGGAGTCCGCTTGTCGGCGGCGGTGTTGTGAGCGGTTCGCAACGCGTCGCGTAACTCAGCCGGTTTCTTTTCGAGTTCCCGTTCGAGGATCCGTTGAATGTGTTCGTCCAGTTTCTTCTGTCGGTCGGCGTCGATCTTGGCGGCGCTGGCTTCGATCTCGGCGGCCTTCGCGCGATCGGCGTCGGTGTAGAGCGTCACCAAACGGCCGTTCGGCACGCGCCAGTTTTTCCAGTCGTAGGCTGGCTCGAAGATCGCTCGGAAGCGGTAGTAATCGACGTGCGTGATCGGCTCGTAGCGATGGTCGTGGCACTGAGCGCAGCCGAGGCTCAGCCCCAACAGCGAAGTCGCGACCGTCTTGATTGTCTCGGCCATCACGGCGTTGCGGGCGACGTTCTGATCGACCGCGCCCGACGCAGTCCCATCGGGAGCCATTCGCAGGAATCCAGTCGCGATCAGCTTGTCGAGATTCTCTGGCGAGAGGTTCGCGTGCGGCAGCGGCACCAGTTCGTCACCGGCGAGTTGCTCGACGAGAAATTCATTGAACGGCTTGTCGTTGTTGAGTGACCGAATGACGTAGTCGCGGTACTTGAAAGCCCACGTTCGCACCGGGTCCTCGTCGGTGTAGCCGTCCGAATCCGCGTAGCCCGCGACATCCAGCCAGTGCCGGCCCCAGCGCTCGCCGTAACGCGGCGAAGCCAGCAGTCGATCGATCAATCGCTCGTAGACATCGGGATCAGCGTCGTTGACGAAGTCTTCGATCTCGTCCGGCGTCGGCGGCAGGCCGAGCAGATCGAACGTCGCCCGGCGGATCAACGTGCGGCGATCGGCCTCAGTGGCGAACGACAATTGGTTGGCGGCAAGTCCGGCGAGCAGAAATTCATCGACCGGCGTGCGGACGCGATCGGACACCGAAACGCGCGGACGAGGAGTCACGGCGATCGGTCGGAACGCCCAGTGGTTGAGTTCCTCGTCGGTGAAGACTTTGGCTTCCGGCTTCTCCGGTTCGGCGGCGGCGGTCTTTGCTCCGGCGGCGATCCAGCGTCGCAGCGTCTCTTTCTCGGCGGGAGTCAGCTTGCGCTCGACGGGGGGCATCTCGTTGGACTCGACCCGCTTGAGCAGCAGACTTTGATCCGGTTGGCCGGGAACGATCGCCGGGCCTGACTCGCCCCCTTTTTCGAGCAGCCGCTTCAGCCGCACGTCGAGCTTGGATTCGGTCTTGTCCGCCTCGCCATGACACTGAAAGCAGTAAGCCTTTAAGATCGGCCGGACGTGCTTTTCAAAGGTCAACTCCGGCGCGTCGGCCGCAAACGCCGACGAACAGGCCATCATCGCCAAGACACCGAACACCGCACTGCGGATCAACATCAATTCGCTCCGGCGAAAAACATCCTCGAGGAACAGACATCATGCAAACGATTCGCGTCGCAGCCGTCAGTATGAACGCACCCTTTGAGCGGCTCAACCAGATTCTAGCGGACGTCGAAAGCTGGTGTCGCCGCTGCGCGGATGCCGGGGCGGAACTGGTTCTCTTTCCGGAACTGCTGGTGCATGGGCACTGCACGCCGAACACATGGGAGCTGGCCGAGTCGATCCCCGACGGTCCGAGCACGCGACGGCTGATCGAACTCGCCAAGCGATATCGGCTGGTGCTGTCAATTGGGCTGAGCGAGAAGGAGCACGACATCGTCTTCAACGCGCAGGTGCTGGTCGGCCCGGAGGGCTACATCGGCAAGCAACGCAAGCTGCACATGTCGCGCGACGAAACGCTGTTCTACAAGGGAGGCCGCGACATCCCGGTGTTCGACATCGGCAAGTGCAAAGTCGGTTCGATCATCTGCTACGACAATCAGTTTCCGGAGGCCGCTCGGATTCTCGCCCTGCGTGGGGCCGACATCCTGCTGATGCCGCACGCCGCGCGATTGAAGATGTGGGACGAAACTCCTGGCTCGGCGGCGGCCGCGAGACAGTACGCGCTCGACTACTTCATCTCTTGCTACGCGATGCGTGCTCGCGAGAACGCTTGCTTCGCGCTGTTCACGAATCAGGCCGGCCGAGCGGGTCAGGTTTCGATGTACCCGCCCGATTCGCCAGCTCAGCCGCATCACGCGGGAGGCGCGTTGGCCTTCGGGCCGGACGGCGATTTGCTGGCCTCGACACAGCGAGACGAGATTCGTGACGAGATGATCGTGCTCGATTTCGACGCGGCTCTGGTGGCGAAAGAACGTAGCCTGCCGAACTACACGCTGCGGACTCGCCGGCCAGAGCTGTACGGCGAACTGGTCCGTGATCAGGTCTCGTCGTAACGTATCGAAGTCGCGAACGTAGCCGCCTCGTTCCACGAGGCGGAGCAATAATTTGAGAGCGTCCGAATCCGTTGATCGACGTCAATCGAATCAGCTTCGCCTCGCGGAACGAGGCGACTACGTTTTAACGCTCGGTGCAAGGAATCCTCATGGACGACGCAAAAAACGATGACGGCCCGGAGATCACGACTGAGCGGCTCAAAGAGTTGCTGCCCTCGTCGGGGTTCGCGTTTCGTGGGTTTGATCAGTCCAACCTCGGTAAGACGCCGGAGTTGTTGGCTCATCAAATTTACGGGCCGACGGTCGAGAAACATTTGCATGGAGCGTCGGTGATCGCCAGCGATGTGCTCGGCCGCGAAGTGGATTTGGTGACGCGTGTTCGAGAACGGCGGGCCGAGACGCTCGCGGATTACGGCGACGCGATCGCGTTGATCGTCGCGACTGAAATGGCGCAGCTCGAACTGCTGCACGAGTTCTTCGGCATCGAGTACCGGTCGGCTCCGGTGGCGCTCGGCTACAGCTTGGGTGAAGTCGCGGCGCTGGTCGCATCGGGCGTGTACTCGATGGATGCGGTGCTGACTCCGCTGCTGGCACTGTCGGACGACATGGTTTCACAAGCCGGCGACGTGCGGATGGGGATCGTCTTCTCACGCGGCCCAGAAATGGAATTCGAGGCGGTCGAGCGGCTTTGCCTGGAGATCACCAATCAGGGGCACGGGACGATCGCGATCTCGTCGTACCTCTCGCCGAACACCGTGCTGGTGCTGGGTCAGCGCGGCACGCTCGACGAACTGAAGGCCGCCGTCAAAGGCCGCTTCGCCAAAGGGACGAACGTCAAAGAGAACAACCATCGTTGGCCGCCGATCCACACGCACATCACTCGGCAGAAGCACATTCCCGACCGAGCCGCCGTGATGATGGAACGGATGCCCGGCGGTTTCGTCGCTCCTCAGCCGAACATCCTGTCTTGCGTGACCGGCTCGATGGGCTACACCGACATCAACAGCCGCGACCTCCTGAACCGCTGGGTCGATGAGCCGCAACGGCTGTGGGACGTCGTCGAACAAACGATCTCGTCCGGCGTCGAACTGCTGATCCACGTCGGCCCGGCTCCGAACATCATCCCGGCGACGATGCAACGCATCAGCCAAAACGTGCAGCAGCAGCTCGCCGCCAAAACCTGGGGCGGACTCGGCCTGCGAGCCGTCTCTCGCATGGTCCGCCGCCCGTGGCTAACCAAAGTCATGTCGTCGAAGACCAACCTGCTGCGAGCACCGTTCATCCAGGAAGTGATCCTCGAAGACTGGCTGCTGGCTCAGATGCCGTAAACCCTGGAGTGCGGAGGCTTGACTCCGCCCTCCATTCAGTCGCGAGAGACCGTCATCTGTAGGCAGACGCTTGGTCGTGGGGAATGACTTTGACGACGATGGTCGTGCTCAATTTGTTGCCGCGATGCCGCGATGAATGGAGGGCGGTGTCGAGCCACCGCACTCCAGGGTGTCACACGCGCACGAATATCTTGCGGCGGTACAGCCAAACGCAGATCAGCCACAGGCCGAACAGTCGAGCGGCGTGGCCCAGCGGCGTCGCGAGGGGATGAACGCCGAACAGCGCGAAGTTGATCCCGTCTTTCCAACCGAACAGAGCGTCGATCGTCGCCAGATGCGTCTTCAACGCACCGCCCACCCAATCCCTCATGAGCTGATACATCACATACATCGCGATCGAGTTCGTGCCGACGATCACCAGCGGCCAGGACCAGCGCCGCCACTGTCGGATGTCGATCAGCCAATAGAACGCCGCCAGCATCCAGAACGTCCAGCCGGAACTGAACACCGCCCAACCCGGCGACCAGATGCGTTTCACGATCGGAGCAAAGTGCCAATCGCACTTCGGAATCGCCACCGGCCAGATCGACGTGTCCAAGGCCATCGACACGCCGAAGCAGATCAACCCTGCCTTGAACAGCCACTTCACTTTCTCGCCATCACGCTCACTCGACCGCAGCACCGTGCCGGCCATCAGCCCGAACAACATGGTCGCCAGCGACGGAATGAAATTGAGCGTCTGATAGCCACCCTCGTTGATCCAGAACTTTTGACCTCGGAACGGCTCCCCTTCGCGCGGGAAGCGATTGAGCAACTTCCGGTCGATCTCAGCCGCCACGTTGACGTGCTTGTTCCAGTGCGCGGCGAGACCAGTCCACGGCTGAGGTTCTTTGGGTATCTCTCGATCAGCCGCGCGAAGTCGGTCGTCACGAGCCGTCAGCGTGGCGTTAATGCCGTCAACCACATCGGCAGTCGGCATCCGGGAGTTTGCGAACCATCCCCAATAGCCAACGAGAATGGCCGCCGCCGCCACGAATTGTGTTCTCAGCGATCGCTCACGCAACAAGTACAAGACGGGATAACCCAACCCGATCTGCGAAAGGACATTCACGAACGTGAAGTTCGTCTGCTTCGATCCATTCGACGAGAGAAACACCCCCAGCGCGACCAGCACGAACGACCGCCACAACACATGCCGAAACCGAGCCGCCCCCGACTGACCTTCGGTCGCGCGTCGCGAATACGAAAACGGCAACGCGACGCCAACCAGAAACATGAAGCTCGGTTGGATCAAATCCCAGAAGCCGCAGCCGGTCCAGACGACGTGATCGAACTGGTAGGCCAGCGTCCTGAGCAACCACTCCGGAATCCACGTCACCCCCGAGTCGGTGAGCTTCTGCAGATTCTTCGGCTTGGCCAACTCCGAGAAGCCAAACCCGCTCGACGCCATCGCCAGCATCACGAAGCCGCGATAAGCGTCGATCGACATGACGCGATTGCCGGACACATCACCTTGGCTCTTGGACATGACGTACTCCAAAATGTAGCCCGACCCCTTGTGGGTCGGTTGATTTGCAGCTTGATCGAATCCTCCAGGCCACAAGGGCCTGGGCTACGCCTGACTGACCCCTGCCCCCTGACCTCTGACCTCTGCTTCCGGCACCCATCTCGCCGACAGCCACAACAGCGTCGGCATGGCCAGCGCCCACTCGACGCCGATCACGATCATCGCTGGCCAGAATCCCCAGCCAAGATCGACCGAACCCCACTTCACACCGCCGTAGTATGAGAACGGCCCGGCAATCGCCCCCATGATGGCTCCCAACTGGTAGCGGCCGCGCAGCCACTTCATCGAACTGTTCAGCGTCGCGGCGAAGTTCGGCCACATCATCGCCATCCAGAGTGGAATTGGACACCACCAAGTGGTCGGTTCGTGAAACTTCAAGACGCCCATCAGCGTGATGATGCTGTCGCAGACGTAGCCCATGCCCATCGACGCTAGCAGCAGTTTGATCTCGCCCCACGGATGCTTCGCATTAACGAGGTGCCCGGTCAGCCAACTGACGATGATCACCGGCCCCAAGCTGGGATACTTCATGTTCGAGCCAGACAGTGCCGCGACGAATCCGAAGTAAAACCAAAACCAGTTCGCAAACGGATGTGCGAACCACGTCACCCAGAGTGGATGCAGCTCTTTGACGCGGGCATGCGGCAGGACCACCTGTGGTGAATCGACACGGAGAGGCTGTGACAGACTGGAGCCGCGCCCGTCAGGAAGCGGTGCTTTCGACAGCAGGGAACCGCTTCCTGACGGGCGCGGCTCCAAAAACTCACGACCTCGGAGTGTGTCTTCCGCTGGCGGCACAGCGGGTAAAGAATCTGCGTCCGGGGCGCGGGGCGGTGGTGTCGAATTCATCGGATCGCCAGACATGCCGCTCGGTCCTCGCCAATTTGGGGCCGGGTTGTAAACCCCCCAGCGAATCGTTGCCAGCGGGACTGACGTTGACGCGAACGTAGTCGCTTCCGCTCCGCGAGGCGAAGCTGGTGGCAGCGGCCATCAAATGAGGAGTTGGTCGTCGATGGTAGCTGCTCCGCCTCGTGGAACGAGGCGGCTACGTTCGCACTGCTGGCAACACTTTCTGGCAATTGCTACTTTCCGACCGTGAACCTCGTCCCGCAGTGCGTCCTTCCGAAAAGAGATTTCTGAATGTCCTCCGCCGAACAAAACCCATCTGCCGAATCGCCCGCCACGCCGGAACGCTCGTTGAATTTCATCGAACAGATCGTCGAGGAAGACCTCCGCACCAACCGCTGGGAAGGGCTTCCGGTTCAAACACGGTTTCCGCCCGAACCCAACGGCTATCTGCACATCGGTCACGCCAAAAGCATTTGCCTGAACTTCGGTCTGGCGCAAGCTTACCAGGGGGCCTGCCACCTGCGTTTC
>SYJG01000496.1 GCA_005798445.1 Planctomyces sp. | reverse complement strand
GTGTCCTTGTCGAGCCGATGCACGATCCCTGGCCGAAGCTGTCCCGCGACGTTGCTGAGTTGGTTGAAGTGAAACTGCAACGCTCCGGCCAGCGTGCCGCGATAGTGCCCTTTGCCGGGGTGCGTGATCATGTTCGCCGACTTGTTGAGCACCACGAACGACTCATCCTCGAACAAAATGTCGATCGGGATGTCTTCCGGCGGCAAGCTGATGTCGGGCAGTTCGGGCAGTCGCACGTCGAGCACATCGTTGACTCGCAACCGCCGAGCGGCTTTGACGGCGAGGCCATTCAGCACGACAGACTTCTGTTCAAGCGCCCGCTGAAACAACGCTCGGCTGTAATTCGGAAACAGCCGCGAGAGGTAATGATCGACTCGCCAGCCATGCGCGCGAGCCTCGACCACAACGCGAACCGGCTCGGAGGAAAGCGTGACAACCGACGGCTGGCTGCCGACGGAGACGGCGTCGGATTCTTCATCGCCGTCGAGCAACTCTTGGGGCAGGTTTTCAACCTGCCCGTCCGGCACGGGCACGTTGGAAACGTGCCCCACGTTGGAGCGGCTCATTTGGATTCCGCCGGGGCATCCTTGTCCTTGTTCTCCGACTTTGGCGGATCTTCCTTCGGGGTGTCCGACTTGGGCTTGTCTTCACTCTTCGACTCACTGGCCGGCTTCTCATCGGACTTGGGCTTGTCAGTGGCGGGCTTGTCCGCGTCCGGCTCTTTCGAGTCCTTCTTCTCATCCGACTTCGGAGCGTCCGGCTTGTCATCCTCTTTTGCTTCGGACTTTTTTTCACCGTCCGACTTGTCGTCCAACAACGACTCGATCGATGGATGTCCGTCCGGCAATCCGTCCTTCGGCTTCTTGGGATCGGGTGGCTTCGGATGTTGCTTGTGGAACCAGGCGTAGAACTCTTTCGCATCCGGCGATTTCAGAGACTCGATCCGCTCTTCGGCGGCGGCCTTGTAGATCGACTTGGGGAATTTGTTGAGCAACTCGGTGTAGCCTTCGATGGCTTTGGTCGTGTCGCTGTCGGATTGGGCTTCGGTCGATTTCGCCAAGCCCCACGCGGCACGCTCGCGAGCCACGTCGGCACCGGACTTGTTGCCGAGCACTTTGCGGAAGGCTTCGTCTGCCTTCTTGAGTTCTCCCAAGGCCGCTTCTCGATCAGTGAACATCAACGAGATGCCGGAATCGACCAGGCGTTCTCCCTCACCTAAGCGTGCCCAAGGGCCGACCTCCGTGTTCGAGAAGACGTCGGCGATGTTGCCGAATTCCTCGGCCGAACGAGCTTGGCTGTACTGTGCCCAAGCCGCCTCGTTGCGAGACGATGACGTGCGGGTGTACGAGTACCAAATCGCTCCGCCGATCATCGCCACGCAGGCGACGATGGTCGCCCCGTTGCCGTACTGGTCGAGCCACTTCACCAGTGGCGACTGGGAGTTCGGCAAGGCGTTGGAATGTTGCATCGGCTCAGGTTTCATGTCGGTCTTTCAGCGAGGATTTCCAGGTTCTTGCGGCGGATTTTGGTCAAAGGCGGGCGATGATACGAGTGCCCACTTTCGACCGTCAAGGCGGTGCCGCAGGGTGAATGACGAATGACGAAAGACCCAATGACGAAGGATGCTCGAATGACGAAATCCAAATCGCAGTGAGTGATTCGTCATTCGAGCTTCGACATTCTTTCGTCATTGGGTCTTTCGTCATTCGTCATTTCTCGCCGAACAGGATCGGCCGCAGGACTTGCTCAAAGGCGTCCGCTTGGCGAAAGAAGCCGAGGTCGGTTGGGTGCGAGCTATCGACCGTCCCTTCGTTGTCTGCACCCAACAGGAAATCGCCGTCGAGATAAAACAGACCTTCGACCCCGTCGCCGCGCAGCCGAGCATGTGCCGAGTGCAGCGCGTGCCGGTTGTATTCGTTTCGCTCTCGCTTTGACGTGACCAGGAACGAGTCGCTGTAGCTGCGGTCCTCGACGAGCAGGATCGGCGTCTTCGGCTGAGCCTTGCGGAGCGCGAGTACCAGCGGCTCGGTTCGCTCGGCGACCTCTTTGGGTTCGAGGTTCGGCAGACAGTCGATGACGTAGCACGAGGCGTCGATCTCGGCGATGAGTTCGACAACTTCCATCTCCATCTTGCCGTTCCCGCTGAAGCCGAGATTCACGACCGGATAATCCAGCCGCCGCTGAAGAATCGCCGTGTGGACCATCCCAGGCCGAGACGCACACCCACCCTGAGTGATCGACGTGCCGTAAAACACGATCGGCTTGCGTAGCGAGCCGTCCTCGTTTTTGTACGGCTCAGCCTTCGACAGCTTTGCTTCGGCCGGCAAGCCGATCTCGACCGAGCTGACTCCGTTGTAGAGCGGCAAGTACAGCAAGAACTCGCGTGTCTCCGTCGGCTTACGCAGCGGCGGAAGATTGGCCACCAACGTTGCCTCGTTCGACTGAGCAGACGGTCGCCCGTTTGCCAGCCAGCGCCAGAAGCCGTCTTCCGAGCGGACGTACAAATCCAGTCCACTGACTCCTGTGGCCGGCATGTGTGGCATCGCGAGGCTTGCCGAGGTCAACGTCCACTTGGCTTTGATCGACGCGGCATTCGTCTCGAACCGAGCACACAGGCCGGTCGAATGCTGGCTCAGTCCCCACACACCGGCGCGGACGGTTTTCTCCGCCTTGGCCGGGAAGCGATCGAACGGAGACTTTGTCTCCTTCCACGCCTGACCTTCGAGGTTGAGCACTCGCAGATCAAACCAGCGAGTCGCCTTGTCGTCGCTGAGTTTCCCCTTGTCACTGGCGATTGGGTCGGCGGCCGGTAATGCGGAAGCGGTGACGCTCAGGATCAAGAAGCCCAACAGGGATCGCAGAAGTCGGCGAGACATGAGAATGGTCCTTTTCTGTAGGTCAGCCTTTCTAGGCTGGCCCGATGAACGGTTGACGCGATTTGCCAATTCGTGTCAGGCTGGAAAGCCTGACCTACTTTTGCAGTGCCGCCAATTGTCGGCGGCCGACTTCGACAACACGCGCGTCGTCCCATCGTTCCAACAGCGAGTAGCGCGGGTGCCGCGAGTCCTTGTACGGGTCGTTGTGCTTGGCGTTGTAGCAGCAGATGAAAGCCCATCGCGGATGGTCGCTTTTGTTTTGGTCGGAGCGGTGCAGCAAGTTGCAGTCGAAGAAAATCGCCGAGCCGGGATCGAGTTCGCAGTGGACCAACTCGAAGCGTTCGAGTGCGGCGGTGACTCGTTCGAGATCGGCTCCGGTTTGATCGCCAGTCTTGCCGTGGTCGATGCGGCCCAGGTGCTGCGACCCGCGCAGAACTTGCAGGCAGCCGTTCTCCCGCGTGGCCTTGTCGAGCGCGATCATGCAGCTTGCCAGGTGCGGGAACAGACAGCCGTTGTTGTACCAGTAGCCGTAATCTTGGTGCCAAGCCCACGCGCCGCCGACACGCGGCTCCTTCAGGATCATCTTGTGGTGGTAGTGGTAAACCTCGTCGAGCAGCAATGTCTCCATCGCGTTGACGATCCGCTCGCTGCGGACAATCGCGCTGTAGATCGAATCGTCCGGGAGTTCGTTCTCGACGACGAGGTCGATCGCCCCTCCTTCGCCATCGGCGCGGGTGGCCTTTTTCAAAGTCAGTTCCCGATCCGCGCGAGCGATCTGGCTGAGCAACGCCACCTCTTCGGTGTCGAGCAGGTTCGGGACGATGAAGAATCCGTCCTCCTCGAACTGGTCAATTTGAGCGGCGGAAATGCTGAAACAGCTCATACGGCGATCCTGATTTTGGGGACGCTGACTGTACCCGCGAGGCCGCGGAAATGAATCCCGGCGAGGCGGCTGACGCATTGTCACGGTGCTGCGTTGAAGGCGGACGAAAGCACTATTAGGATGCCGCCCCTTCGCGGTGATCGTCGAGCTTGGCGGCCGCAGCGAAGAGCGAACGTGAAGTCGGGCGGGGTGCCTGAGCCGGCGGCAAGGTTGCTGAGGCTCGGAGCAATCCGCGTCAGTAGGAGTTCGGCCGACTTCCGAAATAGCGATGCGGCGCAGCGGGTTGCGGCCGAGCATCGCGGGGCCGGCACAAGGCGTGCTCCGGCAGAGGAGATTCCGGGAAGAGTGTGTTGCTCGAGGGCACTCTTCTCGTGGGACGTCGTTAAGTCAACTTGTTTTTCGAGCCAGGTTTTGTCCCAGGAGTTGCGCTCAATGTCTTCCAATGCTCGTGCCTCTGCCATCGCCGCTGTGATCAACTACAAGTCGGACGCCACGCCGTTGAACTTCCGCGAAGTTCCCAGCCCGTCGCTGTTCGGCGTCAACACGTTCAACGAAAAAGAAATGCGGGCACGCCTGCCGAAGCCGGCCTTCAAGGCTTTGCAGCGCACGATCAAGCGGGGCGAGAAGCTCGACCCCAGCATCTCCGACGCCGTCGCCACTGCGATGCGCGACTGGGCCTTGGAGAAGGGTGCGACTCACTACGCTCACGTCTTCCAACCGCTGACCGGCATCACCGCCGAGAAGCACGACTCGTTCCTCGCCCCGACCGGCGACGGCAGCGCGATCTCTGAGTTCACCGGCAAGCAGTTGATCCAAGGTGAGCCGGACGCATCCTCCTTCCCCAGCGGCGGCATCCGCGCGACGTTTGAAGCTCGCGGCTACACGGCTTGGGACGTGACCTCTCCCGCTTACATTTTGGAGAACCCGAACGGCACGACGCTCTGCATTCCAACCGCGTTCTGCTCGTGGACCGGCGAGGCGCTCGACAAGAAGACCCCGGTGCTTCGCTCGATGCAAGCACTCAACAAGCAAGCTCAGCGCGTGCTGAAGGCGCTGGGGAACAGCAATCCCGATTACGTCTTCGCGACCGGCGGACCGGAGCAGGAGTACTTCCTGATCGACCGCAACTTCTATTTCTCGCGGCCCGACTTGAACATCTGCGGCCGAACGCTGTTCGGAGCCAAGCCGCCGAAGGGGCAAGAATTCGAGGATCAGTACTTCGGTGCGATCCCGGATCGCGTGCTTGCCTGCATGCTCGAAACCGAGCGTGAGCTGTACAAGCTCGGAGTGCCGGTGAAGACGCGGCACAACGAAGTCGCTCCGTCGCAGTACGAGTTGGCTCCGATCTACGAGAACGCCAACGTCGCGACCGATCATCAGCAGCAGATCATGCTGATGTTGCAGAAGGTTGCTCCGAAGTACGGCCTCGCATGCCTGCTGCACGAGAAGCCGTTCGCCGGCATCAACGGCAGCGGCAAGCACCTCAACTGGTCGCTCGGTACCGAGTCGGCGAACCTGCTCGAACCGGGTGACAACCCGCACCAGAACATGCAGTTCCTGGTCTTCTGCGCCGCCGTGATTCGTGCAGTTCACAAGAACTCGAAGCTGCTGCGAGCCTCGATCGCTCATGCCGGCAACGATCATCGCCTCGGTGCGAATGAAGCTCCGCCGGCAATCATCTCGATCTTCCTCGGCGACATGCTGACCGATGTCTTCGAGCAGATCGAAAAGGGCAAAGCCGAGTCCTCCAAGAAGGGTGGCTACCTGACGATTGGCGTCGACACGCTGCCGCCGCTGCCGAAGGACGCTGGCGACCGCAACCGCACCAGCCCATTCGCCTTCACCGGCAACAAGTTCGAGTTCCGAGCGGTCGGGTCGAACCAATCCATCTCTGGCCCGCTGGTCGTGCTCAACACGATCATCGCCGAGAGCTTGGACTTCGTCGCGACCGAATTGGAGAAGGCCACCGGTGGCGACTCCAGCAAACTCCCGGCCGCTGTGCAGTCGCTCGTGCAGAGCATCTACAAGCAGCACAAGGCGGTGGTCTTCAACGGCAACAACTACTCGGAAGAGTGGCACAGCGAAGCCGAGAAGCGCGGCCTGCCGAACCTCCGCAACACGGTCGATGCTCTCGGTTCCATCAAGGCTCCGGAAGCGGTCGCCCTGTTCGACAAGTACGGCGTGCTCAGCCCGCGTGAGACCGAAAGCCGCTACGAGATTTACATGGAGCGGTATTGCAAGGACATCAACACCGAAGGCCGCTTGTGCCTCGGCATGGCTCGCTCGTCGATCCTGCCCGCCGCGTACCGTTATCAAGGCGAGCTGGCTCAGACCGCCGCCGCGATGAAGGGCTGCGGACGGACTCCCGACACCAGCTCGTTGGATCGTGTGACGGAACTGACCGGCCAACTCGAAGGAGCCATCAAGCAACTGGAACACGCGGTCGAGCACTCCGCCAGCGGCGATGTTTTGGCTCACGCCAAGCACTACCGCGACGAGGTGTGCCCGGCGATGTTGAAGGTCCGCAACGTGGCCGATGAACTCGAAGGGATCGTCGCCGACGACCTCTGGCCGCTGCCGACCTACCGCGAGATCCTCTTCATCCGCTAATTCGCGGAGCAAGTTCTGAATCGAACAGGCGAGTCCGAGTCACCCGACCCGGACTCGCCTTTTTTTCGTGGCCACGCTTTGTTCGGCCGAAAGCTGAAAGCCGATGGCCGAAAGCCGTTATCCCAAACTCATCTCAATTGGAATGGACGGTTTGGTCGGCCTATAGATACGCCGCGTGAGCATTCTTCCAAAAGAACTTCTCGGCCGAGGCACGCCCGCGAGGAGCAATGTATTGGTTCACGATCGAGAACAGCGTTTTGTACGAGGCGTACCGATCACTGACCGGCCAGTTGCTGCCGTAGATCAATCGGTCGTCACCGAAGATGCTCCAAATCGCGTCGAGGACCGGCCGATAGAACTCGACCTCTTCGGGAACCTTTTTCTCGCCCGACTTCGGCTTCGCGTGTTCGACGAGCGCCGACACCTTGCAGAACACGCGCGGATGTTTCGCGGCGGCGCGCATCCCGTCCTGCCACCCCTTCGGTGGTTCGGTGCCGTCCACGTCGACGTTGCCAAGATGATTGATGACGATCCGCAGATCGGGAAGTTTCTCCGCCAACCGCGCGACATCGGCCGGCATGTCGGGTCCGCCGTTGACGTCCAGTTCCAATCCGAGTTCCGCGAGTCGTTTGATGTCCGCCAGAAACTCCGGCTGATCGAACCCCGTCTTCGCCGCACCGTGACTGACTCGAATGCCGCGATACAGCTTGTTCGCCGCGAAGCGTTTCAAGTGTCCCGCGAACTCCGGCTTGCCCGGAGTCAGATTGCCGACCACGCCAATGATCGATGGATTCTTCGCCGCCAGTTCGAGCAACCAAGCGTTGTCTTCGACGCGCGGACTCGCCTCGACCACGATCGTCTTCGTGACACCGACCGGCGCGGCTTGTTCCAAAAACTGTTTCGGCAGGATCGTCCGATACAGCACCGCATCGTCTTTCCCGGGCCAAGGGACACCCTCCGGCCGAGTCGGATCGTAGAAGTGCGTGTGGCAATCGACGATCGGCAGACGGTCTTCGGCCGAGAGCGTGTCGAGTAGCGTGCCGGCTGCAACGGTGGCGACGCTGGCCTGGAGGAATTCGCGACGCGAGGAAAGCATGGATGGCCTCCAAAGTAGGTCAGCCTTTCCAGGCTGACCCGATCAACGAATGATGTCGTCCTGCCAATTCGGGTCAGGCTGGAAAGCCTGACCTACCCCGCCAACCGCTCGGCCGCGGCCGCGAACTGGCTGAGGCGTAGGTTCGGGCATCCCGCGTTCGTGAACAAGCTCGTCAGGTGCGGGTGGCAGGTGAAGAACAGGACTTGATGGCCGCGCTGAGCGAAGGCCACGAGTTCATTCGCGGCAACGGCAGCTCGTGATGGATCGAGCGTCAACAACACGTCGTCGAGCAGCAGCGGCAGGTTGATGCCGCGACGGTTGTAGTCTTCGACAAGAGCAAGTCGGATCGCCAACAACAACAGTTCGCGAGTGCTGCCGCTGAGCTGATCGAGTCGCCACGTCGTGCCCATTGCGTCATCGACGCGCAGCGAGCGATGACGGAGCGGCGTCCACAGCGTGCGGTACTTGCCAGAGGTGAGCCGTGCGAAGTGACGCGACGCGGCAGCCAGAATGCCGGGCTGACAGACGCGTTCGTAGCGGGCACAAATGCCGTCGATCGCTTGCGCCGTCCACGCATCGGCTAGCCATTCTTCGGCGAGAGTTTTGATTTGCGAGCGAACGATCTCGCGATCCAGCCGCACGTTGGACGGTTCGTCGTCCGCTTCCATCTCTTCGATCTCATGTCGCGCCCGGCCGAGTTCTTCGTGGAGCCGTTCGATCTCGGCGTCGTTGTCGGCCGATTCACGGCGCAGGTTCGTCAGCAGAGTCGAGTGCTGGCTGGAATCGAATCGCAGCAGGTCATCTTCAACGATCGCCATTTCGGGGATCGCTCGACCGGCGGCTTCGAGTTCCGCTTTCGTTGCGTCGATCTGATCGTGCAGTTGTTCGTGCCGTTCGACGATGATCGCTCGGCGGGCGTAGTCGTCTCGGTCGGTTGCGCAGCCTTGCCGCAGCAGTGCCGAACGCTGCAAGCGTAGGTCGTCGATTTTCTCGGAGTACTCGGCCGCCTCCGCTCGGCGGCGACGTTCTTCGCGGCGGAGTCGCAGGCGCTCTTGCAGCGTCCCAGTGAGCTTCGCGAGGTCTTGATCCCAAATCTGAAAGACGTCGGTGGTCGTCCGCTGTTCGAGATCGCGGCGATTCAAACGATGCAGGATTTCGACGATCCGGCTGCGGGTTGTCTGCACTCCTTCGAGATGTCGCTTGAACTCCGCCTCGGCCGATTGAAACGCTTTGAGCAGCTCGTTCGTCGCCGCCAGTCGTTGCCACAAGTCGAACGTCTCGGCAACACGGACACTTTCCGGCAGGCCGAGTTGTTTGAGAGTGTCGCACCAGGATTGCCGCGCGGTCGTCAGTTCTTGAGACGCCGCCTCGAAGCGAGTTCGCCATGGGGTTCGCTTCTGTTGGTTGCGAGCCAGTTCGCGTTTCGACTCGATCAGCCGTTCGAGTTCCTCGACGGTGAATTCGTCGTCGCGAGTCGTGGAGATGGAAAGCAGCCCGCCCGTGTTCACGCCGACGGGCTGCTCGCCTGACCCAGATGCGGTTTGTTGTTCCAAATGAGCCCGAAGCGCCAGCGAGGGGTCTTCGGCGACAACCCCTCGCTCGCGCGTCGGGCTGGTGAGACTCAGTTGTCCGGTCAGTGCCTGCCACGATTCGCGGGCTTCGCGGAGGCGCGCTTCGTTCTCGCGGAGTTCGTCGTTCATCGCGTCGAGGCTGTCGCGGACTTGTTGTTCGAAGTGCAGCTTGAGCGACAACGCCAGTCCACCGCAGACGGTACCCAGCAGTGCGTACGCCGCACCCGCCAGCGCGTTCGTGGAGAAGCCGGTCGCGAGGCCGAGCAACGCGAGCACGATGCCGCCGACGGCGAAGAAGCCGAGCACCCCCAGCACCCACTTCGGCAGGATCAGTCGCGGTTCAAGCCGCTCGATCTGCCGTGAGATGCTGACGCGACGTTGTTCGAGTTCGACGATCCGCGAGTGTAGGTGTTCGATTTCCGGATCGTTGGTGCTGATCGTAGAGACGGCGCGAGCAACCGGGATCGACGGGTTCGCGCCGGCTCGCTGTTGTCGTGCTCGTCGCAGTGCGTCTTCGAGGCTGATGCCGCGCAGCTTCTTCGACGCGGCTTCCAGTTCGGACGACTGCTGCTGGCAAAGCTGCGACAACCGAGTCAGTCGCTGCTTCCACTTGTTCCGTTTCGAGGCCGCTCGGCGGAACTGTCGAGCTTTCTCGACCAGCCGGTAATGAGCCGCGACCGAGGTGTCCAACGCTTCGAGCTTGGCCGTCGTCCAGCCTTCGCCGAGCGACGTGACCGCCGCATCGAGTTTTTCTTTCTGCTGTTTGACGGTCGCGTGCGAGGCTCGCGCACGTTCTTCGACTCGACCGATGTGCTCACGCTGGTCGAGCAGCGCTCGCATCGACGCCGAGCAGCGGCGCAGTTCGCGAGCGACGGTGATCTTCTTGGCGTCTCGATGGAATTGTTTCGCCTCGCCGATCAGTGCCTCTCGGCACTTCAGAGCGGTCTGCAATTCCTGTTCGATGTGATCGAACCGAGCGATGCCACCTTCCGGGAAGTCGTCAATGCGGGGGAGCCGCAGCAGCTCGGCCTGCAAGTTGCGCAGCCGCTGCCACGGAGTCCAGACTCGCTCGATGTGCGTGTAGCCGCGCAGCGATTCTTGAACCTGCGAGCGGCGCGATTGGAGTTCGGCCAGCCGCCTTTCGTGATGTCGTCGCAGCCGGATCATGTCGCCGTAGCGTTTCAGCCGTTGCTCTTGGTCCTCGACTTGTTCGTTGAGTTGTTCGTACCGAGCAAGCAGCGATGGCAGCGCGTTTTGCCGAGCCTCGTCCCACAGCCGGTCGGAGTTGTGCGACATCTCGTCGCGCGCGGCTAGCAGCGTTTGGCCGAACGGGCCGAGCGTTTCGCCGTGAATCGCCTTTGCGACGTCCGCGTCCGCGAGGTTGGACAGCTCGTGAAGTTGGTTCAACCCCAGCGAGAAGATTTGGTCGAACAGCTTTTCGGACAGGTCGCCGACGACGTCGGACAACGTGTCGGTCAGCGGCAACGTCGTCGCTTCGGGTTCGAACTGCGTCTCCTCTTCGACCTCGTCTTCGATCTCGAAATCGCAGTGCTCGATGAGGCTGCTGCTGTGCGATTGCGGTGCGTTCGCGGGGGTGAGCCAGCGCGACGTGACCAAGCCGCTGCCGCCGTCGTGGGCGGCTCGGCGAATCTCAAACAGCCGGCCGCGATGCCGGATTTGCAGCGCGCCGACGTTCGGACGCCGTCGCGAGTCCTCGGCCTGAAAGCCGAACAGCACGCCGCGAATGAAACGCCGCAGCGCCGACTTGCCCGACTCGTTCGCGCCGGACACGACCGTCAGCCCTTCGCCGGCGATCGGCAGCGACAGCTCGTTCCACGGACCAAATTGTTCGATCTCGATTTCAGTGATCTTCATCGAGTGCTCATCCTTGTGCGACTCGTGTTCCGTCCGACATTCGTAGGGTGGGTCGAGTCATCGAGACCTACCAAATTGGTTGCCGTTTGCGGTGGGTCTCGATGACTCGACCCACCCTACGGCTACATGTTTGCCCCTCGAAACCATTTCCATCCACGGCGGCGAGCAAGGCTGAAGACGACGGCAGCGTCTCCTTCGGCCCCGGCCGCTTGAATTTGTGCGAAGCGTTCCCGTTCGACCGACGAGTCTCCGCCGAGATCGCTCCCTACGGAACGGCCGAGCGGTTGCGCGTGATCGACTCGCCAGAAGTATTCGGTGGGGACGTCGAGCTGCTCGTCGTCGGCGTCCGCGTCAGCACGCTCGACCGCCGGCTCGGCGGCGAGCAAGCGGATGCGGTGCAAACGAGGCACCTCCAGCGGCCAATGGACGTCGTCGTCGAGCCACTCGATCAGTTCGGCCTGCATCTCGTCCTTGAACAGCCCCTCGAAGAGCGGCCCGTGACCGCGAATCGTCCAGCGCAGGAAGCAGGCTTGAGCGTGCAGCGATTCCGAAACCGCCGACTGTTCGTTGTCGGAAGAGTCCCGTTTGGATTCCTCATCTGCCGCATCGCCGTACTCGGCGACAAGACTCCCTTGTTCCGGATTCGATTTCGTTTCGACTCCGCACAGCGATCGGCAAGTGGCTTGAGCACGGTTGACCAACTGCTGGAACGTCGTGTCGGCGTCGATGTCGAGTTCAAAATTCTCCCAACGGACGGTTGCGGTCGGCAGGAAGCGGCAGCGGATCACGCCGTCGCTGTCGAGATCCACCAGCGAGCAGCCGTGCAATCCTGATTCGTCGGGCGTGCGGCCTTGAGTGCCGCCGGGGAAGTGCATCAGCCAGTCATCTCCTTTTGCGGTCGTTCGCTCGCGGCCGCCGACCACCGCGAGGTAATCGGCCTGCGGATCGTTGCCGGGTTGATCGACTCCGTCGCGCACGATGGCGATCGCGAAATGGTTCGGCCGCAAATCGGCCGGCGATTGCACGCGGCGGATCTCGCGATGAGCTTCGTTCCGCGCGGGAGGAGCGACGTCCAGCGAAAGCTCGCCGTCGAGTTCGAGATCGTCGGATTCGTCGATGAGCGAGTTTGAGTTCGCTTCGGTCTTGTCGATCAGCTTCTCCGAGTGATCGGCTTCCTTCGCTCGACGCTGTGTGCGGTCGGCGTGCGGCTCGTCGTCGTCCCAGGCGAACCACGATTGCCGCCAGCTCAGCGCGCGGATTGAAGCGATCACCGAGCCATCTCGCAGCACGGCCACGGGGTCGTCCGAGTCTGGCTTGAAGACGGTGACGTTGTTTGGTAGTTCGGGGAATTGTTCCCAGACGGAAACCGGATCGCTCGCGCCGGGGACCAAAAACACTTGGATGCCGGCGTCTTCGAGTTCCTCAAATCCGTGCCGCAATTCGACGCGGGCTTTGATGCTGTAATCGGCTTGGTCGAGCGTGTCGCCGGTGAGCAGCAGGAAGTCGACGTCGTGCTCCAGACACGCGCCGATGAGATTTCGAAAAGCTTGCGTGGTCGCGTCGCGCGTCAGGCCTCGCAGGTCCGAGGTGATTGCTCCGGTGTCGCTCAACGGCTGATCGACCGACAGACGCGCCGCATGGATAAAGCGCATCGTTTCATACGGCATGGCAGACTCCTTTCCGCCGACAAAGATCGGATTGAGCCGGATCGTCCGGCAGTTTCCGCGTCTTGGCTCCCCCAAGCGGGGCGGAATGTAGCGGCGAGGCCAAATCCGCAAAAGACCGTTTTCGTGGGAGCTTCCGCAAGTTGGGAAGACCAGGCGACGGCAATCCGCTCTGCGAAAATCCGCGTAATCTGCGTTTCAACTCTTCCTGAAAAACGGAAACGCAGATTTCGCAGATTGTCGCAGAGGCTGGACAGACCCCGACGCTACGACTCTGTTGAGGTCCGCTCTATTCTTCTGTGACTTTTGAAGGACCACTTCACTGATGCACGCTCCTTACGATGCTTTGTTGATTGTTGGCTTTGGCGGCCCTGAAGGGCCGGACGAGGTCATGCCGTTTCTCGAAAACGTGACTCGCGGCAAGCCGGTGCCGCGCGAACGCCTGCTGGAAGTCGCCGAGCACTACCAGCACTTCGGCGGCGTCAGCCCGATCAACCAACAGGTCCGCGATCTGATTCAGGTCTTGCGGCCGGAGCTGATTCGGCGCGGCATCGACCTGCCGATCTTCTGGGGGAATCGCAACTGGCACCCGCTGCTGACCGAGACGGTCGAGGCGATGGTCGACGTCAAAATCCAACGAGTGCTGGCGTTCGTGCTGGCGGGATTCAGTTCGTATTCCAGTTGCCGGCAGTACCGCGAGAACATCGAGGCAGCTCGACAAGCGGCAGGGCCGGCGGTTCCAGCGATCGACAAGGTCCGAGTCTTCTTCAATCACCCCGACTTCATCGAGGCGACGACCGACCGAGTCGCCAACGCGATCGCTCGGCTGCCGAACGAGGGACGCGATGCGGCGCACATTGCCTTCACGGCTCACAGCATCCCGATGCTGATGGCGGACAACTGCCAGTACGCCGTCCAACTGACCGAGACGGCTCGGTTGGTCGCAGAGAGACTGGATATCCCCGCCGATCAGTGGCGAGTGGTTTACCAAAGCCGCAGCGGACGGCCGACCGATCCGTGGCTCGAACCGGACATCCTCGATCATCTGCGAGCGTTGAAAGAACAGTCCGTTTCGCAAGTCGTCATCGCGCCGATCGGTTTCCTGTCGGACCACATCGAGGTGCTGTACGACCTCGACGACGAAGCGGCCAAGCTGTCACAGGAACTCGGCCTGACGATGGTCCGAGCTGGAACTGTCGGCACGCATCCGAAATTTGTGTCAATGATTGTCGAATTGATCGCCGAGCGACTCGCTACCGAATCGGGAACGGAGTGCAATCGACCCGCGATCGGAGTCTGTGGTCCAAGCCACGACGTCTGCCCGGCGGAATGCTGCCCGTATCCGATTTCGCGTCCGACGACCAACTCATTGGCGAGCGGAGGGTGTTAACCCTCCGAGAATCGTTTCGGAAAAACTCGGAGGGTTGACACCCTCCGCTCGCCGAACAACGAGGAATTCATCATGCGAATCGCCATCGGCCAAATGTGGCAAGAATCGAACACGTTCAACCGGAATCTGACCCGCTGGTCGGACTTCGAGAACTGGGGGATCGCCGTCGGGCCGGACATCTTCGAGAAGTACGGGCAGACCGGCGAAATCGGTGGCGTGTTGGCCGGGCTTCGTCAGTGGCCGGAGCCGCCGAGCGAGCTGATTGGGTTGGCTCGATTCACCTGCTGGCCGTGGGGAGCGGTCGAATCGGCGACGGCGAAGCGAATCTTCGAGACGTTCGACGAACAACTCCGCATCGCGGGACCGCTCGATGCGGTCTGTCTCGTCTTGCACGGAGCAATGGCAGCCGAGGACGAGCCGGATCTGAGCGGTGTGTTGCTCGAACGAGTCCGCGCGAAGGTCGGTCCCGACGTGCCGATCGTCGCGACGTTTGATCTGCACGCGAATCTGACGCGGCGAATGCTCTCGAATGCGGACCTGCTGTGCGGCTATCACACCGCGCCGCATTTGGATTCCTGGCAGACGGGCGAACGAGCGGTGCGGGGCTTGTGGAAGATTCTGAAGCGCGGCGTCCGACCGCAGACGATCTGGCGCAAGCTGCCGATGTTCACGGCGGCCGAGAATCACAACACGTTCACCGGCATACCGGCTCCGATTTACGAGCGGCTGAAACAGCTCGAAGCTGAGGACGACGTGCTGGCCGCGAACGTGGCGATGGTCATGCCGTGGTTCGACGCGCCGCAGCTCGGCTGGACGGTCATGCTGACGACGAGCCGCCGCGAGTCGCGCTGGGAACAAATGGTCGATCAACTTTGCTCGATCTGCTGGAGCATCCGGCATGAACTCGAAGCGGTCGATCGCTTGCCGCCGGCAGAGGTCGTGAAGCGAGCACTCGCGCTCGGCAAACATCCGATCGTCATCGGTGATGGAGCCGACGCAACGAACAGTGGTGCTCCGGGAGATTCGACCTGCCTGCTGCGCGAACTGCTCGCCGCGATCAAAATCCCGCATGGCGCGCTGACGTTCATGGTTGATCCGATCGCCGTGGCCGACGCGTCTCGCGTCGGAGTCGGCGGAGTCTTCGACGCCGACGTCGGTGGCCGGCTCGCCCCGGAGTATTCGTCTCCCGTCCGCGTCCGAGGCGTCGTCGAGAAACTGCAAAACGTCGAGTGGACGCTGACAGGTCACATCAGCAAGAACTTGCCCGTGAACATGGGCCGCGGCGCGATCATCCGGGCGGGCGATGTCCAAATCCTGTTGGTCGAGCGGGGTGGTCCCGGCAGTTCACCGCGGCTGTACGAGTCGGTCGGACTCGACCCACGGACCTGCGGAATTGTCGTCGCGAAGTCGCCCTCCGGGTTCCGAGCCGACTATGATCCGTTCGTCGCCGGATCGCTGCTCGCCGATTGTCCCGGCTGTGCGTCACCTCACTGGGGCGAGATGCGATTCGACAAGATCAACCGACCGCTGTGGCCGCTGAATTCGCTCGCGACACCGAATGAGGCGAACTGGTGCGAAAGCGGTTGGGTGAATTGATTTTGAAATCTGAGATTTGAAATTTGGAATCGGAAGAGAGTTGTCATGTCGAATTTCACACGTCGTTGCGGTGCATTGTTGGGTTCGCTGGCTGTCAGCGTTTGGATTCTCGGCTGCGGTGGATCGGCTGAGCCAGAAACCAACAGGGCACGGACGAAGGATTTGGGACAAATCACGATCGAGACAAATGAGCTTGGGGACGACTCGAAGCCATCCGATCACGAACCGAAACCTTCAGCCGTGAAGGAAGACTCGCCTGCGGAGTCGTTCGCTCCGGTGAAACTCGGTGGCGGGGGCGGCGACACACCGAGCAGCACGAAGACGACCGCGAAGAAAAACATCCCGCCGGAGAAGCAGCTTGACGACGTCAAGAAGGCGCTCAAGCCGATTCAGGTGGTGCTCGGCCCGTGGCACGCGATCATCGACAAAACGAAATCGTACGAAGACCTGCAATGGGTCTGGGATTGGAAGACCGATCGTGCTCAACCCGCGCTGGCGATGGCCGCCAAAGGGGATAGCGAATACTTCAAGTCCGCGCGGCTGACCTATCTCGTCGAGGACGAGAAATTCCAAATGACGCTGACCGACAAGGAAGGAAAGCAGCGCGTGCTTCAAGGAGTCTTCACCGAGGAACCAACCGACAAGCCAGGTGATGACAAGAAACAAACTCCGCAGCGGACCTTCAAGCTGCTGCTGACGGAGATCGGCGACGCGAAGGACCGCTGGCAGATCGTGATGAATCAGCAGCACAACAACCGGTACTTGTTGGAACTGGCTCGGCTGCGCGGCAAGAGTTTTGTCCGCTTCGACACGATCGGCAGCCAGCGTGAAGGGACGTCGTTCGCGCTCGATGACAGCGACTTCAAAGAGAAGACCTGCGTGATCTCGCAAGGCCTGGGGACGATGCAGGTCAGCCACAAAGGAAAGTCGTATTGGGTCTGTTGCTCCGGCTGCAAAGCGGCGTTCGAGGAAGACCCGGAGAAATGGATCGCCAAATTCGAGGCGATGCAGACCAAGTAGCCCTGTCGCTCCGCGACAGGAAAGCCGGGCGCGGAGTTGGGCTGATTTGGTTGTTGAAAGTGAACGGCGCGAACGACGTCGTTGAAGCGTTCGGCGTTCCTGTCACGGAGTGACAGGGCTAGTGCGTTTGCAAGTGGATTGAATCAGTGAGGTGTAAGTCCTCGTCGAAGTTGGTTTGAACTTTGTATCCGAACGTAACTGCGTCGTCGTGAGACGGGGTGGAGAGCAACGGGAGGAGAACGGCTAGTCCG
>SYJG01000044.1 GCA_005798445.1 Planctomyces sp. | reverse complement strand
CGACCGACCGCGCCTCGTTCTCCGCCCCCATTCTGCCCACCACACCGACGGCAACCTCGGCCCTCAAAAACTACACTGGCCAAACTCGTTCTCTGATGGAAAATCAATTCCGATCTGCGGCACTAGCGCGTTCCGGCTGATCCGTCTCACAAAAATAAGAGCCGAGAAGACGCACGACACACAGCCATCACCCTTCGCCGTGACGCCATTCATTTCGCGGCCTTCAATGACCGCCGAGCCCAAGTCCGTTCGGCGGGACGTAATTTTGGAACGACATCGGCTTTGTAGTCCAACGAGTAACGATAGCCTGCTCGCTCGTAGGTTTCGTTGAATGCGAGTTGCAATTCCAACTTCACGTCGGCATCGCCCCGAGCCAGTGGGATCGGGATTTTCGGCAGCGGGTGATTCAACGGCCAAGCGTAAACGCTCACCTTGGGCCGTTTCATTGCGCGACACACGAACGCAAAGTAATCGCCGCGCGGCAACGGCTCGACCGTCGGCAATCGCGAGCCGCCACGCAGCAGATCGCGTTCGACGACGTTGATCGCCGACTGCAAGTACGCATCTCGCTTATCCAAGTACTCGGATCGTCCCCCGCGCTGATTCTTGTTCCACGGCGACAACAACTCGATGACCGTGACGATCTCACGATTCTGCATCGAACGCACTGCCAAATACGGTCGCTTCACTACTTGCGGCTTCGGCAACGTGCGAGTCACCGGCTTCACCGCCACAGCAGCGCCACCATTCGATCCACCGGTCCATTCGCCGCTTTCTTCAATCGACAAATCCGAGGCCATCATGCCGTTGGCATGGTCTGCATTCTCGCAGTCTCGCACCAACGTGACGGACTTCTCGATATTTACGAAGCAATCCGGCAACAGAGTTGGTACCAACTGCGCGCGAATCGAACTGATGAAGTCGTGGTGAAAGTCGGACAAACACTGCCCCTCGATAAACGGGTCCATTTCGGGAAACGGCGATGTCATGGTCCGCCTCCTATCGTTTTGCTCGTCGAAATCTCACGACGAATCTCTTCAAGCACTTCACGAGTTTCGTGACGGTCGCACCACTCATTGACGTAGTCCCAATCGAGCGTTGCTTGTTGCAGGAGGATCACATTGCGCAGGTCATCGAGATCTTTTGGTCGTTTGAGTTCGCGTGCCCAGCGAAGTTTCATAACGACGACATCTTCGGCGGTCGGGAGATAGATCGTTCGGCCTTCGACCGTGGCGGAAACGCGGCGACGAAATCGTTCTTGATCGTGCGGGTCGTTGCTGAGCCGGAAGAGTTCGACTTTGAATGGCGATCCTTCCACACGAATGATGTTCCGCAACGTCGCGGTCACAGACTCGAACTGAATTTGCGGGTCCAAGTGATAATGTGCGGGCAAGTGCGCACGGAGCGACGTCACGCTCGCTGATCCCAGTTCGATGACAAAATCAGCGTCCTTCGTCGAACGCGGCACTCCATAGACGTTGCTGGACAACGACCCAACCACGAGAAACGGAATGTTCTCTGCGTTCAAGGCATCAACCACTAACAGCACGATTGGGTCATTGAGCACGTTGCCGCTCCGCTCGTTGTCGGTCCATTCGATCTACCAGTTCGAGTCGCTGTTCGAGGATTTCTAGGACACGCCGCTCATCCGCTTCGGGATGTTGCATCCGAATTCCTGCCATTGTGATGCTCGCGGCGTAATGGAACAGTTCTTCACCAGCCAGGAATTTCGACGCCAACGGCTCTTCCTTCGCGCGTCGCAAGCGGTCACGCTCGATCTCGTGGCCGAGTGCGATGATCTCGTCGCGGTAACTTGATGCTTCGGGTGAAAGATTGGCAACAGCCATGACGAGCATTTCTTGTAAGAGGAAGCCGTTCAATGACGAACAAACAGGAATCCCAGAGTCACCTACCTGTGCTGCTCACGCTCAATTTCAATCAAACTCAAAATGTATTTTGAGCGAGTTCCAGTCCAGCCGCACTTCGTACATTTTTGATTCACGAACTCATGTTCGCACAAGGGATAGCCATAGAGGTAGTGGGCGCATTCTGGACAAAGCTTCGACATCTGCGAAGAAGCGGTAAAGTACTCGCCATCACACTCATCACAGGATTGCACAGGAGGTCTTGGGTCTTTCGGTCGCATGGCTCCAACCAGTTCCTGTAGCACCTAATTCGCCAAAACAGAGTGCGGTACTTTTTCAATGTTGTTGACTACGTCAACTGCCGACGCAGTGATTCCCTTCAAGTCTCGATCCGTAAGTGTCGCTTCCCATTCCGCAAAGTTTTCTCGCACCGAGCGAGCCGCGACTCCGTTGACGGTCACTTGCTTGATCTCGCCGTTGTCGGAGGCGGAGCCGCGGATCAGCCAGCCGTCGGTTGTGCGAGTGACCGACGTGATGACTGTGCTCGGCGGCAGGTCATCGACTGGATCGAGCAGTTGCGGGAACGGGATGTCGCGGACTTCGGTGACTCGCGATTCGTCGCCGGTTAGCGGGGTTTCGGATTTGTAGACGGCTGGCTCGGTCTTCACTTCGCCAGACTTGGCGCTGACGACTCGTGCGTGGCGGCCGGAGCCGTAGAAGTCGTGCAGGATGACTGGCACGCTGGTGGGCGTCTTCGGATTCGGACGCGGACCGCCGCCGAGGTTCACCAAGGCTCGGCGGTTGTTGTCTTGGCGGTTGATGACCTGCACGTTGCGGATGTGCGTCTCGGCCGAGCCGGTCGGGTTGTGGTCGGTGATCTGGATCAGCGGCATTCCACTGTTGTGGTGGCCGGAGAAGGTCAGGCCATCCACGGTCAGCGAACCGTATTGAATGCTGTCGTCGTCGTGGCCGCGATTGAATGGTTCGGCGTCGCCGTGTTTCGGGGACTGCGTGATCGACATGTTGCGATAGACGTGACGATCGTAGTTCGGGTGATAGACGCCGTAGATCGAGTTGTAGATTTTCATTCCCTCGACCAGCACGCTCGGAGCCTGCACGCGGAAGGCGTAATGGATCTCCCAGATCTTGGTGTTCCGCAGTACGAACGGATGCTTCGCGTCCGGGCCGACGCGGTTGACTCCCTCGCCGAGATTGATGCCGTACAGGCCGTCGCAGTGAGCCTCGTTGTCCTCGAAGCGGACGAACGGCAACGTGCGGATATCAGTCGGTTTCTCCGAACCGTCTGCCTGCTGCACGGGGAGCGTCAGCTTGAGAGCACTCGTCTCGGTCGCTTCAAAGAAGTAGCCATAGCGATTGTTCTCGCACGTCACATTCCTCGTGAACGTGTTGAGGCTGTTCGCCCACCAGAAGCCGGCTCCATCGTTTTGATCGAACGGCAGCACCTGCTTGGGAAGCTTCTTGCCGTCCATCGCCTGCACGGCGAGGTTGCGGTCGAGAATGTTGTTGATCTCGGTCCCGTCCTCCAAAAAGTATCCGTGGCCGATGCTGCGGTAACCGACGCAGTCGCGGACGACGAGATAATTCGTGCCGTGAATCGTCAGCCAGCGGTTGTGGCTATTGTGAATCGACGCCCCGATGACCGAGCTGCCGCGCATCGTGTTGCCGACCAAATGGAAGTGCAGGCTGTATCGGCCGAGCGTGTCCTTCTTGCCGAGATGCCGGAACTCGGCGTAGCTGATCGAGCCGGCTGAGCCGCGGTGATACATCGTGTGCCCGCGGATGCCGTCGGGATTCGCCGACTCGACGATGACATTACGGCTGAGGTTCGCGACCTCGCCTCGGAAGTCCCCTTCACCGAGATGCTCTCGTTTCAATGGTTCATCGAGCGTGAGCTTCGCGCTGTCGATTGCCGTGACCGTTCGCTCTTCCGTTTCGAGCAGATCGGTTCCGCCGCCGTTGTCTCGGCCCAAATGCGTCGCCGTGATGATGACTCGATCACCGATTCGCCAGCCGCTCGTGGCGGACGCTGCCAGCGTCCGTGAATCACCGACGCTGGCAGCGTCGGCCACGACACTCGTGTCCCCCTTCTTCGCCGTCGCTCCGAGCTTCACCCATGTTCGGCTGAGCGGCGCACCATGAAACTCCATCCGTCCGCCACAGCAGACAATCGCCGGGCACGACTGCTTGTCCTGTCCTTCAAACGGCATGAGCCGAATGAGCGCCGTGTGCTTCGCACCGATCGGCTTCTCAGGCGTGCCGACCAGCAGCGCCGGCCGCACCGAGCCGGCCGGCAGTTCTTCAAAGTGAGCGTCGCAATCGAAGCCCCCTTCCGTCGGCTCATCGCCAGCCTCGATCTTCAGCACGCCGACGATCAATTGAGTATCTCGATCCGCCGCGAACGTCAGCGTCCCCGCGACGTAGACCGCTCGAATCGGCGTCTCCGTCTTCACGTCGTACACGACGGCATGCCCCGGCCGCACATGCACGCGAGCACCCGCTTCGGGAACCTTGCCTCCCTCCCAAGTCGCGGCCGCAGACCAAGCACCGCTGGCGGCGGTGCGAGTCCAGACAGAGTCTGCTCCCATCACAGAGCTGCCCAGAGGCCATCCTGCCACGCTCAAGAGGATCATCAACAAGAAGTTCCTCGCCAGAAGAACCGTTCGGGTCATCATCATGGGGTTCCTTGTCTTGAGCGGGTACGTCATCAACAGGTCGGTCTGAGTTGTGCGGTCGTCACGGTAGCTCACGAGGTTTTTGGCTTCTCCAACGTCTGGCGAATCCAAGCCAACTGAGGTTCGGACATCGCCGGTTCGATCGGGAGCTTGTAGTTGGCCGAGTAGCGATACCCCGCGCGATCGTAGGTTTCGTCGAATGCCGGTTGCAGTTCGAGCGGCACGTCGGCGTCGCCGGGAGCCAGCGGGGTTGGGATGGTTGGCAACGCTCGCGGCAATGACCACGCATAGACGTCGGACTTTGGTCGCTGAGTCCCACGACTTACGAATGCGAAGAGGTCGCCATACGGCAAACGTTCGACCGTCGGCAAGCGACGACCGCCACGCAACAGGTCGAGTTCGACAAGATTGATCGGCGTCGCCAGCAACGCATCTCGTTTTTGAAGATACTCACCGCGACCCTCGCCCGATTTGTTCCACGGCGAGAGAAGTTCAATCACCGTCACGACATCGCGGCCATGCAGCGAGCGAATGACGAGATATGAATGCCGCACCGTCTTGATCTCCGGCAACGTTCGCTGGACTGATTTGACGGCCACCGCGACACCCCCATCTCCTGGATCAATGCCGCCAGTCCAATTTCCCGATTCAATGACCGCGACATCCGGTATGACCAATCGCTCGGCCTCATCGTCTTCGTGCAGCAAGTACACGGACTTTTCAACGTTGACGACGTAATCGGGAGCGACTCGCGGGACGAGCCGACCTTGCAGGGTCGTGATGAAGCCGTGATGGAAGTCGCTCCACAATTGACCTTCCAGGAACGGGTCCATACCGGGAAATGGTGAGGGCATTGTTCGTTCTCCAACAAGTTCACTCGCGAGTCACGACTTCATCCAGATTCAACAGCACATTCGCCGTCAGTGTGTAAGCCGCCAACTCGGCTGGGTCGAACGACGCACCGGCCTTGCTCTCACCGAGTACGATCAGTTGTTTCGCCGCGTTCGCGTCCTGGCGGAAGCGAGTCAGATCGTCGTTCAACCCCTCGACGAGCACTGCCAATTCTTCCTTCGTGGGAGCTCGCGAGGTCACTCGGCGAAACGCCAATCGAACACGTTCCTCCGACGTTGTTCCGCCGTCGGCCAGCATCCGCTCGGCCAACTTGCGAGCGGCTTCGACGTAGGTGATCTCGTTGAGCAGCGTCAGTGCTTGCAACGGCGTGTTGGTCCGAGATCGTTTGACCGTGCAGATCTCGCGGCTCGGAGCATCGAACAGCAGCATCGCGGGAGGCGCGGCGGTACGTTTCCAGATCGTGTAGAGCGTGCGGCGATACAGGCCGTCGTTCGTGTCGTGCTTGTAGCCTCGCAAGTCGCCGTACTTCGAGGTTTCGTCCCACACGCCATCGGGCATGTACGGCCGCACGCTCGGCCCGCCGAGTTTTTCAACGAGCAATCCGCTGGCGAAGAGCGCCTGATCGCGCAGAGCCTCCGCCGAGAGCCGCACTCGCGGGCCGCGCGCGAGTAGGCGGTTGTCGGGATCAGCCAGCGACAGGCGAGCGGGGGGCGTCAGCCCCCTGGTGCTTCCGACGTCACCAACGCCACCGGGGGGCTGACGCCCCCCGCTCGCCTGCGCGCTGGCCTGCCGATACGTCTCGCTCATCACGATCAGCTTTTGCAGACGCTTCATGTCCCAGTCGGTCATGAACTCGACGGCGAGCCAATCGAGCAATTCTGGATGCGACGGGAACTCGGCCTGTGAGCCGAGGTTCTCGGTCGTCTTCACGAGGCCGTTGCCGAAGAAGCGTTCCCACTGGCGATTGACCCACACGCGAGCCGTCAGCGGGTTGTCTCGCAAGACGATCCACTTGGCGAGATCGAGGCGCGTGAGCGGCACGGCGCTAGCCGCCGGTGTTGTGGAGTTTGCCAACGTCGCTGGTGTCACGGGGGTTGCCAGTGTTCCACTCGCGCCACGACCGGCGGCTAGCGCCGTGCCGCTCACGAGTGCCGCTGGCAACCCCGTGCCGACCTTCTCGCCGCGCTTGTCATACTCACCACGAATCAGAATGAACGCCTCGCGAGCCGGGCCTTCCTTCATGATCATGACGTTGGGCGTCTTTGCAACGAGGTCGTCGCGCGACTTCTTGGCCGACGCGACGGCGACCTCTGCTTGTTTGAGTGGGCTGTCGACGTTGGCACGGAAGAATTTCTCCAACTCAGTTTTCTGCGCGTCCGATCGTTTGTCGGCGGCGAGTTCGAGGATTGTCTTCAGTGACTCTGGGAACTTCGCGCCGTCGAGCTTCACAGTGCTCGGCGGCAGCGAGGTCATCGACAAGCGAAAACGACCGATGTTGTGCTGTGTCAGTGCTTCGTGCTTGAGCCGCACGGTCAGTGTCGCATTGGCCGGCACGGTCAGCGGTGATTCGAGCAGGAACATCGCCGACGTCGGATCGCGGCGCGTCGGGCCATCGACGGCCCAGCCGTTCGATGCGGCATCGTCGAGCACGAGTCCGATCTCCCAGCCTTTCTGCGAGTACGTCGCTTCGGCACGGATGAACTTCGCGACCAGCGGCGACGGCAAATCGGGCGACGTGATTTCCGCCTCGACACGCGACAGCACGAAGTTACCGTTTGAAAACCGGCCGAGCGATTTCATCGGCAGTGCATCATCCGGCAGCGTGTCGAGCAACAGGCCACTGAATTGCCCAGCCGCGATCGGCGCTGTAATCGTATAAACGTCGTGCGGCGGGTTCTTGCCACTGGCGAGATACGTTCCGTCCGCTTGCTTCGTCAGCTTCGCACCGCCCGCCGACTTCACATCGGTCGGTTGCAGCGGCGACCAGACGGCGACGTTTTCCTCGGCGAGCAGCTTCTTACGGAAGCCTGGCTCCCAAGCGGCGATCAACTCCGGTAGCCGCTTCGCCTCCTCGGTGACACGAACATTCGCAGCGGCGATCGCCTCGTCGAGTCGCTTAAGTTCGGCGTCTTGCTCGGCAGTTGGGACCGAGATCGTCGGCTCGGTGTTCTTGGACTCCCCTTGCAGCGTGCCGCTCTCGGTGACGTTATTGAAGAACGCGAACATCGAATAGAAGTCGCGCTGGCTGATCGGGTCGTACTTGTGATCGTGGCAGCGGCAACAATTGAACGTCAGGCCGAGCCACGTCATGCCGGTCGTCTCAACCCGGTCGATGACCGTTTCGACACGCCACTCTTCGGCGATCAGACCACCTTCACCATTCAGCCGGTGATTGCGATTGAAGCCGGTCGCGACGATCTGTGATTGAGTCGGATTCGGCAACAGGTCACCGGCGAGTTGCTCGATCGTGAATTGATCGAACGGCATGTTGCTGTTGAACGCGTTGATGATCCAATCGCGCCACGGCCACTGAAAGCGGCTGCTATCGACCTGAAAGCCGTTGCTGTCGGCGTACCGCGCCATGTCGAGCCACGGCCGAGCCATCTGCTCGCCGTAACGCGGCGACTTGAGCAACCGATCGACGACCTTCTCGTAGGCGTTGTCCGACGTGTCGGTGAGGAACGCATCGACTTCGCTCGGCGTCGGCGGCAAGCCGGTCAGGTCGAGAGTGACTCGGCGAATGAGAGTTGTCTTGTCGGCTTCGAGGGAGGGTTTCAGTCCCGCTTGATCGAGACGGATGAGGATGAATTGATCGATTGGGTGATTAGTAGCAGGCACACTCCGTGTGCCGTCTGACGGCACACGGAGTGTGCCTGCTACTATTGGAACCGCAGGACGTGTCGGCGGGATGAAAGCCCAATGGCCTTGGTACTCGGCACCGTCGGCGATCCAGCGTTTGAGCGTTGCGATTTGAGCGGGCGAGACAGTCTTGCCGGAGTTCGGTGGCGGCATCCGCACGCTGTCGTCGTTCGACAACAATCGCTTCAGCAACTCGCTCGCGTCCGGTTTGCCGGGGACGATCGCAGTCGCTCCGGATTCGGCGGGCTTGAACGCGATCTCTGAGACATCCAGCCGCAGGCCGGCTTTGCGTTGCTTCTCGTCCGCACCGTGACATTGGAAGCAGGAATCCGCCAGGATCGGCCGGATGTCTCGATTGAACGAAGGGCGATCGGCGGCGGGAGCAACACCACCGAATAGCACAACAGCGATGGCCGCAGTCAGCAAACGACTCATGGTTTTCTCGCGAACAGGGGAGGAACGACTACTGTGGGAACAGCGTGCTGGAGTCTTTGGAGAAGGATTTTTGGGGAGTGAAGTTCTCTTCGTAGCGGACGGAGTTGGAAATGCGAATGCCGCCGAAGCGAGCGGCACAGGCGGGGCGGTCGCGTGAGCAGCCGAACTTCCAGGGGGACGCCGAAGCCAACACGGCGGCTTCGGTGGCTCGGCTGCCGAGGCGGCCGTCGACGTACATGCTGATTTCGTCGTGCTTCTTCACGATCGCGATGTGATGCCACTGTCCGTCGTTGATTGGTGCTCCCGCGCCGCTGCCCCCTTCGCCGCCTCCTTTTTTGATGCTCAGGTTCGGTGCGCCGCCATCGACGTGAGCGATGATCGACGAGTCGCCGACGTTGTGGCACTTGGACAACAACGTTCCGCGCGGGGTGCGGGTCGAGACCCAGAACTCGATGGTAAAGTAATCACCGGGAGAGAAGCGATCGGTACCGGGAATGGTTGCTCCGGCGGCGTTGCCGTTGGTAGCGACGAACGAGTTGCCGAACATTTTGGCGAATCGCTGATCGACCTTTTGCTCGGTCTCGGCCTTTCCGATGTCGGGAGCTTTCGCGATCGCTTGTTGCCACATTTGATCGGCACGGTCGCGAGCGATCGGGCGGATCGGATCTTTCTCACGCTCGCCCGCCTCGAACCAGTCGTCGCCGAGTTGCAGGAAGTCGCTCGACAGCTTGTCCGCTTTGAGTTCTCGCTGAGCGATCGGTGCCCACACTTTGTCGTTGGCCTTCGCCAGCATCGGCAGACCGCGTGCGAGATCCTGTTTGAAGAAGCAGACGAACTTGCCCCACGCGAGATTCGCGGCGGGATCGTCCGGGTTGTTCTTGAGCGTGTCGCGCGACGGCCGAGCAGCTTCGAAGGCATCGCGAATCACACCCATCCGTTTGCCGGTCGCGAGGGCGTCGTCCTTCAGCGGTTTGAAGTTCGGCTTCACCAATTCGGTGGCGGCGGTTTGCAGAGCTTTGACGGCGGTACCGTAGTCCTCGGCCCGCACCGCCTCGTCGGCGAGGTCTTTGTATTTGGCGAGCAGCAGCGTCGCTTCCTCAGCGGTCTTCACCGGGGGAGCGGCCGCGAGCGCCGTGATCTTCAGCGGGAGGACATCGACAAAAAACCGGTCGTCGAGTCCTTTGATGGCGATCAACGCCAGGTCCAGTTGGCCAGCTTGAGCCGCGTTGATCGCGGCCTCATTCAGCAATGCGAAGGTCATCGCTGGGTCGCCCGCCTTCTCCGCATTCTCGATCAACGTCCGAGCCAGCGTTCCCTTTTGTTCGGGCTTCTTGGCTTTGACGTACTCCGACTTGAATTGCTCTTTGACCGCCTTCTTCGCCGTTTCTTGCTGAGCAGCCGTCGGAGCCGGCAACTTCTTGGCGGCTGCCTGATACGCGAACTGCGCTTCCTTCTTGTCGAGCGACTTGTCGTCCGACGTCGGCTGGGTGACGAATGGAACCATGCGAGGAAGAACTTCCTCATCGCCGTCGAAGAATCGGAGTCCGCGAATGACCAACGTGCGGCTGCTGCCGGCCTGTAGACGCAGCGACCACTGCTTCGATTCGATCGGCTCGAAGCGGACCAATTCATCGACCGACTTCAACGGCTGCTCGGCCGCGATCAGTCGTTTGCTGTCGTCGCGAGCTTCCAGTCGCATGGCGGTCGCGTTGTGATCGATCCCGCTGTGCTGCGAATGAATCGCGAGACCCGACAGTCGGACTCGCATCGGAAACGTGATCTGCAACTCGGCGAAGCCATCGGATAGCGGCTTCGAATGCCACATCGTGTTTTGGTCGTAAGTGATGCCGGGACCGGCGCTCGGCTTGATCTCTTCGCGAACGATGTTGATGACCTTGCTGCCGACATCCTCGCCAGCGGTGGTCGTCACGCGCGGGTAGAAGTCGGGATGCCCCGGCAGTTCCATCGGGCCGAGCGGGATGATCCGCTTCGCGATCGTGTAGCCGGCCGGGACATGCTTCAGCGGGTCAAAGGTTGTCTTGGGAAAGACGCGGTCGTTGAGCGCGAGTGCTCGGCGGTCTTCGGGAATGAGCATGCCAGGCGTCGCGCTGGGCTGCTTGCCCTTGTTGTGATGCTTGGGGTTGTACGACATCAGCGAATCGTTCTTCTGCATGTCGTAGCCGTAGACATCGACGTGCGGCAGTCCGAAGGCGTGTCCCAGTTCGTGCTGGAGCGTGCATTGGTAGTGCTCGTTTTGGGTGAGCTCGCCCGACGAGATGTGCAACATGCCGCCGCCGGTGTTCATCCCGCCGTTGATCGTCCGCCCTCCCCCTTCCGGAAAGCGATCCTTCGAGTTCATGAACATGATGCAAAACACATATGGGCACTTGAACCGGCTGACTTGGAAGTGCTCGAGCAACTCGGCGACGAGATCGGGCGCACCCCGCTCGCGAGCGTTGCGGTAATAGTCGAGCGGTCGCTGTCCCTCAACCACTTCGACTCCCAGCTTGGCGATGTGAAACGTGTCGCCGCTGAGCAGCTCTTCGTAGCGTTTCTGGGACCACTGAATGTGCTCGATGAAGAGCTGCCGTTGCTCGTCCGTGGGGGACGGTTCCCCTTTCGGCACGAACGCCACGGGCATCACGCTGACACGTTCGGGCAGCGAATACTCCGCCGCCGACACCGGGCCGGCGGACGTCAACAGCAGAACCCACAACAGACTTTTGACACGCATCATCCCCCTCCGAATCGCTGGAGTCGAAAGCCGATCCATCTTAGCCAAATGGAACTCACGAACGCAGCCGTCCGGTCGTGCGAGGCAGAGAGCCTCTTTGACAATTACGCCTCAGCGGCACACATTGGAGCACCTCGTCTGTTGAGACCTGCTTGATGACCTCTCCGATCTTCGCCGAACCGCGTGCCGCTTACTTGCATGTGCCATTCTGCGCGCATCGCTGCGGCTACTGCGACTTCACGCTGCTGGCCGGGCGGGACGACTTGGCGGGGGATTATCTGCAAGCACTCGACGTGGAACTGCGGTCGCTCGGACAGCCGCGCGAAGTGGACACGCTCTTTTTTGGCGGCGGCACGCCGACGCACCTGGAGCCGGACAAATTGGCTCGGCTGCTCGAATTGGCTCGCGAATGGTTTCGGCTCACGCCGGGTTACGAGTTCTCGGTCGAGGCGAATCCCGCCGGGCTGACCGATGAGAAGCTGCGGCTGATGGCCGACGCGGGAGTCAATCGAGTCAGCCTCGGCGTGCAGTCGTTCGACGAAGGGCTGCTCAAGTTGCTGGAGCGGGATCATCGCGAGGCAGAAATCCTCGATGCGGTCGCTCGGTTGCAGCAACGGTTTGAGAACGTCTCGCTCGATCTGATCTTCGCGCTGCCCGGTCAGACGCTGGCTCACTGGCAAGAAACATTGCGCCGTGCAATCGAACTGCGGCCGACGCATCTCTCGACCTACGGCCTGACGTTCGAGAAGGGAACGGCGTTTTGGTCGCGGCGAGAGAAGGGGGCGATCGAGCAACTCCCCAACGAGCTTGAACGAGACATGTACGCCGCCGCGATCGACGACCTCGCCGCCGCCGGTTTCGAGCAATACGAGATCAGCAATTTTGCTCGGCCCGACTTCCGTTGCCGGCACAACCAAACCTACTGGCGAGCGCTCCCCTATTTCGGATTCGGTCCCGGAGCAGCTCGCTACATCAACGGCCGACGCGAATCGAATCACCGCAGCGCGACGACGTGGATCAAGCGCGTGCTCGCCGGGCTGAGCGGTGTTGCGATGAGCGAAGAGCTTGATCCAGAGCATCGCGCCCGTGAGGCGATCGTGCTCGGCCTGCGGCAACTCGATGGGATTCGCCGCGACGAATTCCAAACGCTGACCGGCTTCGATCTCGACACGCTCGCAGGCGACACGATCCAACGCGAGGTCGCGGCCGGGCGAATCGAGGACTTCGGCGACGGCATCCGCATCACGCACGAAGGCCGATTCTTTGCCGATCCGGTGATGATCGCTTTCCTCTAAGATCAACGTAAGTTGCGAGCAGCGAGGCTACCGCCGCGAATTCCTTGGTAGCCTGAATCTGGTGCAGAGTGGCCGTCTTTTGGGATGGACGACCTTACGAACCAAACGAATTGGATTGGGGAGTGTGGTGTGCGGAACAATGAGTTGTTCCGAGCACACTGACGCGGCCGAGGTTGACCGGCGATTCGGAACTGGCCGTCGCTGTCGCCGGCTTCGATGTGGTCGTTCCCTTCACTGCCGCCGATCTGGACGTGGTCTTCGTCGCCAGCGTTGACCACGATCAAGTCTATTGCGTCGGCGTCGAACGTCCCACGGATCCGATTCCTCGCCGTCGTCGCCGACATTCAGTTGGAGATCGGCCGTGATCGTCTCTTGTTGCGGATGCTATCGGACGCGGATGTGGTCCTCGCCGTCCGTCCCCGCTGAACTCGACACGCTCTGCCTGAAGTGCCTGGAGAACGACGCCGCACGGCGCGACCAGTCCGCCGCCTCAGAAATCTCGTGATACGCTCACGTCATTCTATGTTGGCCTTCCCGAACGTGCGGGTTTAGATTGTCGCCTGATCTGCGAGTTGCCGCGTTGGGAAGTGGCGAGCGCCGAGATGTTGTTTTGATCAAGGAAGAATGAGCCAACGAGAGGCTGAGCAGCAGCCTCAATCAAAATTTGGAATTGACGCGAGTGTGATAAGACTTGCTTCCACCAAATCGCCATGAACAATCCAATCGAACTTAATTGCGTCAGGCGTCATGCGTCATTGCGTGTGGCTCGTGTCATCAACGAGCGATTGCCGCCAAGCGTTCTGATTGGCTCGTGGTGTTCCGCCCATCGAATTCTTCTGCTATCTCGTCGGACGCGCGGAATCGAGTTCGGCAACTTCTCAACGGGCGGAGTTTCTGTCCGCGCCCAGCCTGCGCGTTTTGAGCGAAGTTGTCTTTTGTACCCATCGCGGGAGCGTGAGGGCTTGTTGTCCGAATTCCCTCAGCGAAAAATAAGAGAGGCAATGAGATCGAAACAACCGGATCCTCGTGGATTTACTCTGATCGAGTTGCTGGTGGTGATTGCGATCATCGCCATCCTGATCGCGCTGCTGTTGCCGGCGGTGCAGCATGCGCGGGAGGCGGCTCGACGATCCCAATGCAAGAACAACATCAAACAGATCGGACTGGCCATCCACAACTATGAAGGGAGCACCAAGAAGCTCCCACCACATGGCGGTGGGAAGACTCAAAACGGCGGCGTGCTGAGTGGCATTGTGATGCTGTTGCCGTATTTGGATCAGGCTCCGTTATGGAAGAAGATTGCCGGAGCACCCGGGCAGGGTGGATCTCCGATTAACGCGATATTTCCACATCCAAATTCTGCTTTGCCGGTGCTGCTCTGCCCGTCCGCACCCCAGCCCCCCCCGCCTCCTCCAAGTCTTGGCGGCCCCGGGCGCTGCTACCACCTCAGCCTTGGTGATAGCTCTTTTGGTGGTCCAGTCTCGCGCGGATCATTCTCACCCATCTCTGGACAGACACGTGCGATGAGCGACATTCGAGATGGGATGAGCAACTCCATCCTGGCGGCGGAACAATCCCCGTCGGAAAGTGCGACCGCTGCGGCGAACGATCTGCTCGGCGGATTCAATAAGATCTCAACGAAGAGCCCACCGACTTGCCTGTCATACGTCGTGGGCGGAATCTATGCATATCCGTATGCCCACGGACACGGCCGTTTCTGGGCGTATGGCGTTCCAGACGCGCATGCGACCATTCAAACCATTCTGCCACCCAACAAGCCGTCATGCACTTGGTTGAGTACGGCATCGAGCCGACATGTCGGCGGCGTCCATGTGGTGATGGCGGACGGGAGCGTGCGGTTCATCAACAACTCCATCAACGCTGGGAACCAGACGTTCGATGCGGCCAACATTACTGGCGGCCCCAGCCCATACGGCATCTGGGGTGCCTTGGGCACAATCGCCGGACGCGAAGTCGTGACGGAGTTCTAACTGCCCGTGGGTGAATCGCGTCGATTCTCGGAGTTGCGTTCATTGAGTTCGTGTTGGCTTGAACCAAGTGACTTGCTGGCCATTCTAAGTTCTGCCGACCGAGTGCGGTTTTGTCCCAACGGGGCTACGTCACAGTTCGCTCGCGAGTGGAAATGAATGTGTTGTGGCCGGTCTCCTGACCGAGCCACCCGGACCGACCGAATGTCTCCACGAACGGCCAAGAGGCGTTGAAGTCGAGATCCTTCGGCCGTTCGCATGAGGAGACCTTCGGTCATCGCACAGTGGCTCGGTCGGGAGACCGGCCACAACAGCGAATCACATCCTGTGAGACCACGACAAGCCACAGTCCGAATAGCTCAACGCCACTTCCTCCGACCAGACGATCAGCGAGCCAGTTCGGCAACGGGCGCTACAGTTCGCTCACGAGTGGAAATAACGTCCCCCCTCGCGAGGGGCCGCGCTCTGTAGCTACGGACGGACTACGGGCGCTCGGGCACCTCTTGGATCGTGGCATCTTCCTGCTTTCCGTGTCGTAGCCTCAAAGCGCGGGAACCTCCGGGGGAAGACTGGAGGCGGCTTGCAAGTGTGTGATCGCTTCGCTTGGTAGCAGCACGGAAAACGTCGTGCCACTAGGTGACGTGTCGGTCAGTTCGATGCGGCCGTCGTTGCGTTCGAGGATCAGCCGGCAGACGAATAAGCCCAGGCCGGTGCCGGTCTCTTTGGTGGTGAAGTACGGTTGGAAGAGGCGTGCTCGGTCGGATTCGGCGATGCCGCAGCCGTTGTCGCGGATCGCCACTCGCAGCCAGCGGTCGTCGTGCTGTGTGGTGATTTCGATCGTGCCTCCTTCGGCGGTCGCGTCCATTGCGTTGAGGATCAGGTTTAGGAAGACCTGCACCAACTGGTCTCGGACGGCGTTGAGTTTGGGAAGTTCGTCGGTGTAGTGTGCGACGATCTGTTTGTTCTTGCGGCGTTTGTAGTATTTGGCGATGTTGAGCGCGGCTTCGAGCACCTCTTGCACATCGCACTGGCTTCGTTCGAGTGTGGCGGGGCGGCTGAAGTCGATCAGCTCGCGCAGCGTGCGCTGGATGCGGCGGAGTTGGTCATCGACCATTTGGTAGCGTTCGCGGGTGTAGTCATCGACATCGCGGCGGTTGAGCAGTTGGATCACCGAGCTGATCCCGGCCAGCGGGTTGCCCACCTCGTGTGCGATCCCGGCCGCGAGCAATCCAAACGCGGCTTGCTTCTCTTGCTGCACGACGAAGGCTTGCGATTCGCGGAGCTCGCGCGTGCGGTCCTCGATGCGCTGTTCGAGTTCGTGTTGATGCTTTTGTAGTTCGTCGTTGAAGAACGACAGGCGACGTCCGGCCGATTGCAACAGGCCCGCCAGCGCGGTGCTGGCCCACGTCACCCAGCCGAGCCAAACCAGCATCAGCAGCACGCGCGTCGGTTCGTTCGGCGAATGCGGTGACGTCGCGAACGCCAAAACCGCGAAGCTCAGCGCGTGTAGGCAAAACGTGGACAGCGTGAGCCAGCGCGAATATCGAAACGCACAGACCAGCAGCGACAAGAAATAGTAAAACCGGAAGGGACTCTCCAAGCCCTCATCGAAGTGACACAGCAGCCCGATGAAGAGCGCCTCCATCAGCGAGATCACCATTGGGACACGGTTGAGGAACACTCGGCCGCGCAGGCTGAAGTACGAGTCGGCGATCGCGTAAATGGCTCCCAGAGTCAGGATGCCGTTTAAGACGTGCCGATTCGACAGCCACTCCGGCAACACGGCGTGAGTCTCGCTGGACTCGCGTCCGAGAAAATTCACCAGCGCGTAGCCAACCGCCAGGCCAAACCAGCGGATGCGAACCGTGATGGCCTCGGCCGAAAGTTCAAAGCTGCGATCGTCGCGAGGAGATGTGGCGGTCATGGTTTCAGACGGCGACGAATTTCTGCAAACTCAACTTGGTAGTCCATACTTCCGCTTGAGCTCCTGCAAGAAGTCATTCATAGGAACGGTACGGCCGGCTTGGACATCCTCCCAACCTTCGCGAATGGCCTCGATTGAGGCGGCGTACTCATCTTCGGAGTCGATGCCCAGCAACTGGCGATAGACGTCCAATCGCATCAGTATATACGACTGATCGTCGCCACTGAGCATGGCGCAACCCTGCTGTGACGCGACTGCTTCTTCAAGTTCGGGAGTCAGCTTGGTCATCATTTTGAGATTCTCCTATGAGCCGCCGACAGCTTACCACCGACCTTGAGAACGACCAGTCAACAATGGCGACCAGTTCGTGAATTTGATGCTACGGGATTCTCAGATGTTGCACCCACGCGGGGGGGACGTTGACGAAGACCCAACTGCGGTCGATGCGGTGCTTCGTCAAATAACCGTTGGCGATGCGGTCGAGTTCGTTGAGCCGCGTCTTCTCGTCTTTGTTTGCGACGAGCTTGCGCAGCGGGCGGACATACATGTACTCGAAATAGCTCAGCGTGCCGCCTGGTGCGAGCAGCTTGAAGTAGGTCTCAAAGATCGACTGCACCAAGTCGGCGGGGAAGTTATTCAGCGGCAGACCACTGATGATGATGTCGAAGGGTTCGGTTGCGGCGAACTCTTGAATGGGGCAGACGTGGACCTGCGAACGATCGGCGGCGGCGCGGTAGCTCGGGTCGGTTGCGAAGCGATCTCGCAGCAAGCCAGCAAACGTGTCGTTCAATTCAACGAGTTCAAAGCGATCCTCTGGGCGGAGCAACCGCACGATGCGCTGAGTGACGGCACCCGTGCCGGGACCGATCTCCAAGATGCGGCCGGGGCGTTCGCGACGAGCCATTGGACCGGTCATCGCTCGCGCGAGGAAGCGGCTGCTGGGGGCGATGGCCCCGGTGGTCTCGAATCGCTGCCGGAATTGCCGCCAGAATTCCCAATGATCTTTCAGAAACTGAGCCATGCTCGACTTTGTAGCGGGCCGCTGGGTGAATTCCCAAGCCAGCGGTTTCGTGTGGGGCGACGTGCGGCAATAATCCGCTCGCGACTGTTCAAGGGAAAAGGGAGGCTGCGATGCGAACGAATCTCAGCGGAATTTGTTGGTGTTGGCTGTTGATGTCCAGCGCGGCCATCGGTCTGGGGCAGGAAGGCGATGCAAAAGCCACTCCTAAGTTGCCGGGCAATCCGGCGGTCTGGATCAATTCGCCGCCGATCACCAATGAGATGCTCGCCGGCAAAGCGGCGGTGTTGTTCTTCTTTGATGCGCAGGACCGAGGCGTGGCCGACGGCTGGCAACGAATGCTGGTCACCGCGCAGAAGTTTGAAGGAACACCGCTCCTGTTTATCGGAGTGAACTCCGGTTCGCCGCGTGGTCAGTTGGAAGGCTATGTGAAGCGAAACAAAATCCCGTGGCCGGTGGTCAGCGACTCGGATCGGTCGTTCGAGAATCAATTCGGAATTCGTGTTTCGCCGCAGGAGCCTCGACAGTTGCAACTGCTGATGCCCAGCGGCCGATTCAAAACGTCGGACGCGAACAACATCGAAGGTGCTGCGACCGACGCCCTGCGCGATGCCAAATGGAAGATCGAGGTTGAGCCGAAGGACGTTCCGCCGGTGTTGCTGCCAGCCTGGTTGGCCATCGAGTTCGGCAAGTATCCCGACGCGGCGCAGACGCTCAAGAAGAATCTGAACGGCAAAGGGGAGATCAAGGACTTTGCGGAGCGACTCAATCAATTCGTGCTTGACGACCTCACCGCACAGGTGGACGCCGCGAAAAAATCGCTCGACGACGGCAAGAAGTGGGAGGCCTTCAAGCGGTACTCGGCGATCCCGCCGAAGTTCAAGGGCTTTACCGTTCCCGCCGACGTGAATTCGACCCTCAAGGAACTGGCGACCGATGATGCGATCAAGGAAGAGCAGGCCGCAATGCGGAAAATCGACTTTGCCATGCAGGCCGCGGCGCGCTCGCCAAGTGCTCGCAAGGGGGCGATCAAGCAACTCGAAAAGATCATTAAAGACCATCCCGATACCGAAGCGGCAGCCGAGGCCCAGAAGTTGATCGAGCAAGCTGCGGCCATGTGAGATTCGGGCCGATCGTCTGCGGTCACATGATCGCCAGCGTTTCCGCCCCGACGAGCAGATCCTGAACTTCGCTGGGGGTGCCAAAGAACCAGTCCGAATCCAAGCTGCCAGTCAAAGTATCGCTTCCGTCATCCGTTTGGACTGCCGTGGCGTCCAGCTTTGTCGGAACATTGGCACCGCCGCTGCCGTTCTTCAGATGAGCCACGCGGTCGCTGTAGGAATTCAAGCCGGTCCATTCGGCCATGACGCTGACGAAGCCATCGGCATTCAAGGACGTCGTCCCCGCGATCAGGATGTCGTCGCCCTCTTGACCATTGAGCGCATCGTTGCCCGGTCCACCGATGATCAGATCGCGGCCTCCGCCCCCGAGCATCAAATCGTTGCCAGCTTCGCCATTCAGCACGTCGTTACCTGCGCCGCCATCCAGTACGTCGTTTTCGGTTCCACCCAGCAACGTGTCGTTGCCGACGGCGCCGATCAGGCTGTCGTTGGCCGCACCGCCGTCGAGCGAATCATTTCCTAATCCGCCAAGCAGCGTGTCGTTACCTGCCAGGCCAGAGAGGCTCACGTTTCCAGTGAATGCGGACGCATCCAGTCTGTTTTTGTTGGCACTGCCGATGAGGATCACTAATTCGATCCCAGGCACAAGCACGTCGGTTCCCAATCCGACCAGTTGCGTGTCGATGAGTTTGAAATTGACGTTGCCGGCCTCGATCAATTGATCAGTTCCAGTGCCGCCATCGAACGAGTCATTGCCAGCTTCTCCCGTGAGCGAGTCGTCACCGGCAGAACCGAGCAGCACGTCGGCATCGGCTTGGCCGTTGAGCCGGTCATTGCCGCTTCCGCCATCCAAACGGTCGAGTCCGGCACCACCGGTCAAAAAGTCGGTGCCCCCGCCGGCTTGTAAAGAATCGTTGCCCAAGCCGCCGTCCAACGAATCGCCGACAGCCGTTCCAATCAGCGTGTCGGCACCGCGATCACCCAGCAGTGTCACGCTACCGAGCGCGAAGTTGCTGGCATCGAGTGTGTTGTTACCAGCTCCACCCGTCAGCCGAGCGGATTCAATACCGCTCAATGAGTCAGCGCTGCCCGTCGCTCCGATCCCCGTCAGCGATGAATTGATGAGCGTGAAGTTGACGTCGGCCGTTTCAGAAACACAGTCGCTCCCCGTGCCACCGGTCAGACTATCGTTATCGAGGCCGCCGGACAGCGTGTCATTGCCGTCTTGTCCATCGACGGTATCGCTGCCCGCTCCCCCCTTGATGACGTCATCTCCGTCGCCTCCTTGCAACAGATCACTCGCACCACCACCGACGAGACTATCGTTCCCGCCCCCGCCAATCAGCGTGACAACCAACGCGGCGGTCGCATTGCCGGCATCCAGCGTGTCACTTTCACCGCCTCCAGTCAGCAAGACTAGCTCGAAGGTCGATTGCGCATCCGATCCCAAAGCACTCTTCAGAGCATTCGCGCTCAATATCGCTCGGCCATTGATCGATTCACGCAGCAGATCCTGGAACCCAGCGCCACCAGACAGCGAGTCATTGCCAGCCCCGCCAGAGACCGTGTCACCGTTGCCCTCACCACCATCGACCTTGTCATTTCCGGCGTCGCCACTGAGCAAGTCCGAACCAGCCGAACCAGCGAGTATGTCATTCCCGTCCGCTCCCAGGAGTGTGTCGTTCCCAAGTCCCCCGATCGCGTTGTCGTTTCCGACCCCACCCATCAAAAGATCATTGCCATTGCCACCGACCAGACTGTCGTTGCCCCCTTCTCCCGACATCGTCACGGCGAAGTTCATGCCAGTCGCATCCAGCTTGTCAGCCCCTTCTCCACCGGTGAAGACGAGACTTCCCAGGAAATCGGCCAGTGACGCATTGAGGACGACCGCATCCGCTGCCACGCTGCCGACGATCTTAATCTCCAACACTTCGGCAATATTTTGCGCGGAGCCGACCGGCACCCCGTTGGAACGATAGACCTGCAAGATGTCACCAATTCGGTCCAACCGGAACTGACCACCGCCGGTCGGGAGCGTGATCCTGACATCCGCAACAGTCACATTCGTGACCGTCACACTGATCGTCTGCGTGTTCGAACTCCGGCTGCCGTCGCTGGCTTGGACCTGGACCACATACACGTTGTCTTCGTTCGCATCGGTCGGATGCTCGAAATCCGGAGCGGACTTGAACGTCAAAACCCCGGTTGAGCCATTGATCTGGAACCGTGCCTGATCCGAGCCTCCGATCACGGAAAACGTCAGCGTTGATGCCGGAATGTCCGCGTCTGTGGCGGCCACCGTCAGTACGCTGGTGGTGCCTTCGGCAATGCTCTTGGAGTTTGGAGACGTGATGATCGGATCGTCGTCGTTCAGATCGAACACCGTCACGTTGATCGTCTGCACCGCGGAACTGCGGCTGCCATCGCTGGCTTGGACCTGCACCACATAGACGTTGTCGATGTTCGCGTCGGTTTGAGCATCAAAGTTGGGCGCGGCCTTGAAGGTCAGCACTCCGGTTGCACTGTCGATTTGAAACTTCACCTGATCCGCGCCGCCGACAATCGCAAACGTCATTGCCTGCGCCGGGAAGTCCGCGTCCGTCGCCGTGACCGTCAGAACGGCCGTCGAGTTCTCCGCGACGTTCTTCGTGTTCGCTGAGGTGATGACCGGATCGTTATCGTTGACTCCGGTGACCGTCACGCTGATCGACTGGATTGCCGAAGTCCGGCTGCCGTCGCTGGTCTGCACTTGCACCAGATAAACATTGTCGCCGTTCGCGTCCACGGGAACATCGAAGTTGGGTGCGGCGATGAATGTCAGCACGCCCGTCCCGCCGTTGATCTGGAACTTCGCCTGATCCGCACCTCCGACAATCGAGAAGGTCAATGCGATGGCTGGCATGTCAGCATCGCTACCCATCACGGTCAATACGCTCGTGGAGTTCTCGGCCACGCTTGCCGCGGTCGCCGAGATGATCACCGGATTGAAGTCGTTCACTCCCGTCACCGTCACACTGATGGATTGAATTGCAGAACTCCGGAAGCCGTCGCTGGCCTTGACCTCCACGGCATACAGGTTGTCACCGTTTGCGTCGGTGGGAGCTTCCAAGTCTGGTGCCACGTTGAACGTCAATGCTCCGGTTCCGCTGTCGATTTGAAACTTCGCTTGGTCCGCGCCTCCCACAATCGCGAACGACAGTGTCTGTGCCAGCAAGTCCAAGTCGCTCGCGGTGACGGTCAGCACGGCGGTCGAGTTCTCGGCCACGTTCGCTGTGTTCACAGAAGTAATCACCGGGTCGAGGTCATTGACTCCTGTTACCGTCACACTGATCGTCTGCGTGGACGATGTCCGGCTACCGTCGCTGGCTTGCACCTGCACGACGTAAACATTGTCGCCGTTCGCGTCGGTCGGACTCTCGAAATTCGGTGCGGAGAGGAACGTCAGCACTCCGGTCGCACCATGGATTTGAAACTTGGCCTGATCCGCGCCCCCCACAATGGCGATCGTCAGCGTGTCGCCGGGTTCGTCCAAGTCGCTGGCGGTGACCGTCAACACTCCAATGGAGTTCTCCGCGATGCTGGCGATATTTCCCGACGTGATCGTGGGGGAATTGTCGTTGAGTGCCGAGACCGTCACGCTGATCGACTGGGTAACGGAATTGCGGCTGCCGTCGCTCGCCTGAACTTCGACCAAGTAGACGTTGTTCCCATTCACGTCGGTGGGATTTTCGAAATCCGGGGCGACCTTGAACGACAACAAGCCCGAAACGCTGTTCACTTGAAACTTCGATTGATCCGCACCTCCTACGATCACAAAGGACAATGCCGGTGCCGGGATATCCGCGTCCGTGGCGGTCACGGTCAAAACGCTGGTGGTGTTCTCGGCGACATTTGCCGAATTCGCGGAGGTGATGACCGGATTGTTGTTGTTGGAGAGCACAACCCTGGCCTCCAGCAGCTCGGTCTGCCAAGCATCAATCCGTGCTGTGATCAAACCTTTTCGTCGAGGAGTTCGTCGGCGTTTCGTCCGCACCGGCAAACCGTCCAACCAACGCCACAACCAATTGTGAAAGCGCATTTCGTCAATCCTTTGTGCGCAGCAACGGACATCCCTGTCCGCTCGGGAGGAGTCAGATTCTCCAACACACTCAAGTATTCCGCATTTCGAGTTTTTCCCACAATACGACTTTGAACGGCCAACCGGCGAAAAGTGCGCAAGAATTTGACCGTCTCTGGGACCGCCAAGCGAACGCCGTCGATCACTGGTCACCAGCATCAAATTGCAAATTGGGCCGGACAGCACTCAAATGCGACTCACCCTGTCCGCCAATCACCTCACGACACCTCTTGTTCCCATTAGAGACTATGACTGACAACGCTTTGGCCGATGCGCATTCCAAGCTGGACCGACTCAAACAGAACCTCGCGACGGTCATTCAAGGCAAGCCGCAGTGCTTGGATATCTTGACGATCGCGCTGCTGGCGGGCGGTTCAGTTTTGATGGAGGACGTGCCGGGAGTCGGCAAGACGACACTGGCGAAAGCTCTGGCCCGGTCGGTCGATCTCACGTTTCACCGCATCCAGTTCACCCCCGATTTGCTTCCGGCGGACATCCTGGGATCATCGATCTACAATCCGAACGACGGCTCGTTCCACTTCCGCAAGGGGCCGATCTTCTGCCATGTCCTGCTGGCCGACGAGATCAACCGCGCTTCCCCGCGCACACAGTCTGCGCTGCTGGAAGCGATGAGCGAATCGCAAGCGACGATCGAGGGCGAGCGACACGTCCTGCCAGCTCCGTTCATTGTTCTAGCGACTCAGAATCCGGTCGAGTATCACGGCACCGATCCGTTGCCCGAAGCGCAGCTCGATCGCTTTTTGATCTTGTTGGACCTCGGCTATCCTGATCTCGACACCGAGGTCAGTATTCTCTTTGCACAGCAGGAAGAACATCCGCTGGAGCTTCTGCAACCGGTGCTCGGTGGCGATGAACTGCGGGCGTTGCAGCGTGAAGTTCGACATGTACGGGTTGAGCCAAGCGTTGCTCGCTACCTCGTCGAGATCGTCAACGAGACTCGCAAAGAGCCTCGATTGAAGCTTGGCGTCAGTCCTCGTGGATCGTTGATGCTGTTTCGCGCCGCCCAGGCCGCCGCGTTCGCCAAGGGACGCAGTTATGTGATTCCCGACGACATCCAAGAGTGCGCCAGCTACGTTCTCGCTCATCGAGTGATCCTGACATCGCAAGCGAAGTACGGCGGCATCACCAAGCCGGAAATCATCACCGACATCGTCCGCCGAGTCCGCGTGCCGACGTGAGACACCACCTCGAGCACGAAGCGTGAGCGAGTGGTTGTTTTCAGGAGTTTCGACCACTCGCTGGCGCTTCGTGCTGGTTTTGAATTGTCCGCTACGCATCGACCAGCAGGACTCCGACCAACAGGTCGTACAGAGCGTGACTGCCGGCGGTGATTCCGAAGCCTCGTAAAACGAACAGCCCGGCAAAGATTCCGCCGGCCAACGTGCGGAAGCAAAAGCGAAACAGGTCGAACGGTTCACCCGATGGGCCGGCATGATGAGCGGCTGAGAACAACAGGCTCGTGACGAGCACCGCCAACGGTGTGGCCCAGGCTCGAAGCATCACTGACTGCCGCAACAGGGCGATCGATGCTGGCAACAACGCGAGACGAAACAGCACTTCCTCATAGATGCCCGCTCCAACATACCCGAGCGCTCGCGCGAAAGTGACAGCTTCGGTGGGAGTTAGTACGGCGACGCAGTGCATCCCGCTGAGGTTCGTTTCGGCCAGCGAAAAGACTCGGCTCTGCAATTGTCCCAGCAGCAAGAGCAGGAAGGCGAAGACGACGCTCTCCGCAAACATTCCGGCGAGCGTCTCCGCGGACACTCGCCACGAATGCCGTTCGATCCACTGCCAAGTCAGCAAACCGACGACGACCATTAGCGGCGGCAACCACCCGACTCCCAGGCCGATGGCCTCCAGGCCGCCTCGTAGCCAGACGTCGGCACCGCTGCGGATCTGTGCCGCGTTGGGGCCTCCGACCCAGATCACGCCCACCTCGTAGGCGAACAGCATCGGCATCAAGAAGACCAGCGAGGGCCACGGCAGTCGCGACTGCTGCCAGTATTCAGATTTGCTGGTGCGTTTCATGCGGAGGACTGTAGCCGCCTCGCTCCGCGAGACGAATGCCGAACGTGGTGACGTTTGCCAAGCCGAGTTGTGCAAAGGGGATCGATGGCTATTCGGCAATTCCTCTCGCGGAGCGAGAGGGCTACAGCGAGAGGGCTACGTTGCGAAGAACTTGGCGAAGTTCGTCTTCACCGCGTTCAGCCCCGCTTGGACAACGCGCGAGTCATTCGACACGGACAGCATTCGGCAGCCTTTCGAGTACAGCATCTCGCAGTGCTCAGCATTCGGCGTGACCGCGCCCCACGGCTTGTTGTGCTTGCGGCAGGCGGCGGCGACTTTGTCGATGGCCTCTTGGCATTTCGGGTGCATGAAGTCGCCGGTGACTCCGAGGGCCTGGCTCAGATCCGAGGGGCCGACGAACAGCAAGTCCACGCCGTCGATCGCGGCGATCGCATCCACGCACTCGACGGATTCGAGCGTCTCAATCTGAATCGCCACGAAGCCGTTCTGATTCGCCTCCTGCACGAATTTGGGGACCGGCGTCAGTGTGTAGCGTCCATCGAAGCCACTGACATTCAGGCCGCGATTGCCTCGTGGAGCGAACTTTGCCCAACGCACGATTTGCTCGGCCTGCTCGGCGGAATAGATCATCGCGGCCATGATGCCGCCGGCTCCGGCCTCCAGGCATTTCGTGACCAGCGCGTAATCGGTCGGTGCGATGCGGACGAAGCAGTCGAGATTTTGGCTGCGAGCCGCCGTGCAGGCGATCTCCAGATTCTCCATTGAAAACCCGACGTGCTCGTGATCGAGCCAAAGGCCATCGAAGCCACCGTTGAAGCCGATCATGTTGATCACGTTGTGATGCAGCACTCGGCCGAGCGCCATGTAGCGAACCGTTTCACCACGAGCCAATTTTTCTTTCGTGCGGAGCATGAGATACCTTTCCAAGTCGTGAAAATCACCGTGCCAAATTTGAAATCGTCATTACCGGGCCTTCACGTCGAGACAGATCAGAAACTCGGTGTCTTCACACGCTCCCATCGTGAACAGCTTGCCGTCCACGATCGCGAAGCTGGAGTACCCCAAGCCAACGCCGCTGTTGCCTCAGACCTGCTGCGGCCCATCCTTCAGTAGGCCTGTTTCTTTCGAGACATCGGTGCGATCCGCCCCGCGCCACTGCGGCCAGGACAGATCCGCCGCCGGAAGAGCCGTCGTGAGCAAACTGAGTCCGAGCAATGTCAGTCGTAGCGAGAATCGCATGGTGAAACTCCCCAATTCGTTTGGCGAGCCAGTAGGCGTCAGCCCCCGGACTTCGCGGTCTGTGCCAATCTCGTCTGGGGGCTGACGCCCACCGGCTCGCTGAAAGCGAAAATCAATTGCCGATGCAATACAGGTGTGTGTCGGTACGGATCAGAATCTTGCCATCGACGAAGACGGGTGTCGCGACGGTTTGCGTTTCGTCGAGTTCGTTCGCGGCGAGCACTTTGAACTCGTCCCCTTGGGCCAGTACGAACGTCTTGCCGTCTTCGCGAGTGATGTAGATTTTCCCGTCCGCGAGCGTTGGCGATGAGCTGAATCCGGCGCGATTCTTCTCCGTTTGGCCGGACCAAATCTCTTTGCCAGTGGCGATGTCGAGGCAGGTGAGCGTGCCTCGGTCGTGCAAGACGTAGACCTTTCCATCGGCGGCGGCCGGAGTCGGCACATCCGATCCGTTCCCCTTCTTGGTCCACGCGACGTGCGAAGCGGTCACGTCGCCACTGCCGCCCAGCTTGATCGCGGTGACGGTTTCCGCGCGAGCGTACGGGACAACGACCACTCCGTTGTGAACCACCGCTGAAGCAATCGAGCGAAAGTATTTGTGTCCTGTCGGATTCAATCCACCGACTCGCCACAGTTCCTTGCCGTTCGTCGCATCGTGAGCCGTCGCATGATCGGCTCCGAGCACCACGAGCGTCTCCTTACCGTTGTCGTTGAGCACAACCGGAGTCGAGTAACTCTGAGCCGCCTCTTCCGGCGCGTTGAGATTCCGGTCTTCCTTCCAAGCGACCTTCCCCGTGGTCTTCTCAAACGCGACGAGATACGACGGGCCGGTCTGCATCACGGTCACGACGCAATGCGCTTTCGTCAGCACGGGGGACGTTCCCAAGTCCCACCACAGCGTGTCCTCGCCGAACTTGGATTGAATGTTGGTCTGCCAAATGATCTGGCCGCTGAAATCGACGCAGGCCAGATCGCCGCTCTTGAAGTAGGCGAAGACATGCTCGCCATCGGTCACGCAGGACGGATTGCTCCCCGACGCTTTCTTGTTCTTACCGGGCTTCTCCGAGCCGATCACGACTTGCCACTGCTGTTTGCCATCTCGACTGAAGGCCAGCAGAGCGTTCTTCCCCTCGGCACCGCTCGTCAAAAAGATGTGCTTGCCCCAGACGATCGGAGTCGACGACCCCTTGCCGGGCAGTTCGACCTTCCACGCGACGTTTTTGGTTGCGCTCCATTCGGTGGGATATCCCGTTCCTGACGCGACGCCGTTGTAGCCCGGCCCGCGCCAGTTCGGCCAATCACCCGCCAGCAACGGCGAGGCAAGAGCGGCGATCAAACACAACGAGGCAAGCAGACGCATGGCAGGCTCCTTCGGGGGGATTCGTTGGCTGGTTCGGTGGCACCGACTCTTCCCTTCTCCCTTCGGGAGAAGGTGGCCGAAGGCCGGATGAGGGATCGAATGTCGTTCGGCTCCCTCACCCCAACCCTCT
>SYJG01000495.1 GCA_005798445.1 Planctomyces sp. | reverse complement strand
CATCTGTTTTGACTCGGAGGGCTGACGCCCTGCCGCTCGCCGATCCACTCATCACACCCCGCGCGGGGTAGGAATGGGCACAAGTCGAGTTTGTTCGTCATGCCTGCCCTATCAACGCCTTTGCCAAAGTTTTGGCGCATTCGAACGAAAACAAACAGAACGAGAACTCTCGGCTCAGCAGAACGGAATTGGCGGCGAGCTGAGTTTCGGCGGCTTGTCGTTGGGCCGTGAGTTTCGCGCGAGTCGCTCGGTCGAGTTGGGCGAGTTGTTGACTGATCGCTCGCAATCGCTGGCGGCGTTGATTGTTTTCGCCACGAGAGGCTCGACGAGGATCGTGCCAGTCCATCGAATCTTGAGCGAGTTGCTCGGCGATCAAGCGTTGCTTTTCGGCCAACAATTCGGAGATGGGCGTCGATCCCGCGGACGATGAGTCGGCATTGAGCGGGTTCCTCGATTGGATGTCACTCGTTGCTCGGCCCTCATCCGGCCTTTGGCCACCTTCTCCCGGAGGGAGAAGGGATGGGCTGACGTCAACCGAGAGATGGCGTTCGGGGGTGTGGTCGAAGTCCCACAGACGATGTTTGAGAGCGGCGACGTCGGACGGGGCGACTTCCCATCCGCCGAGCGGCAGGCGGTGTGTGGCGGTCACGGTCAAAAAGCTCGGCGGTGTGAGACCGAAGAGGCGGACGATCAGACGGTCGGTCATCTCGTCGTATTTCGCTCCGCCAATTCCGTGCAGAAAGGCGTCGGCGAGGAAGACTCGCGCGAACAGCGTGTTCGTGAGTGCTCGCGGACGCAGCTTCCAACCGCGAGACGACAAGGCTCGCAGTTGTGCGACGGTGGACTTGGCCGATCCGGCAACGGGGCGAGGCAATGACCCGATGACCGTTTCTCCGTTTGCAAGTTGCAACTCAGAGGAGATCGCTCGGACAAACAGTCGGCCACGTCGTGAGTCACCCGCTCGCCAAATCCAGAACGGAGACTCCAGCCAATCGCCGCTGTAGCCCGACCCCTTGTGGGTCGGTTGATTCCCAAATGGGGCTGAATCAACCAGGCCACAAGGGCCTGGGCTACAAGTGATCGGATTCGCCGCGAGACGTACTCCGAGATCAAGGACCGGGTGTTGACGATTGCGGACTCGATTGACGCGGCGGTACTCGGCGACCACTTCGTTGTAAACTGCGTGCGTCCGTTGAGGGTCGCTCAACAGGCTGCACACGAACCATGCGAAGGATTCCGTCTCGCAAAGCTGGCTGATCGAAAGTTCGAGATTGTTGAGGCCCACGCGGCGTTCGGCCGCGCGGCGAACGATGGTCAGCAGATCGGACAAGCGGGGCGGAGGCACCTGAGCCGCGTGCTCCATGGGGGGCAGTCGCTCGATCGCGGCCGGCCAGATTTCGGCCAGCATTGGTTCAAGCGGCCAACACGCGAGCTTGGCGGAGACTCGGTCGGCGAAAGTGCGAAAGAGCGTCTCGTCACGAAGAGTTGCTTCCTCCCACGGGATCGAACCGGCGTCGATATCGAATGGGATGGACTCGATACGCGGTGCCTCGCGTGATCCGACGGGGACCGCAATGCGTGTCGATGAGACCGCGTCGTTGTCCACGATCAAATGCAAGCCGATGCCGCCAGTTTCCTTCGCCAGGCGATCGAGCACGAAGTTTTTGGCCCAGACGCCAGGATGAAACAACTCCGGCTGGTGGCCACTGACGATCAGAGGACAGTCGGCACCAGCCCGACGCGCCAGCGAGGGGTCGTGACAACCCCTCGCTAGCGCGTCGGGCTGGTGTGTGAAACGCTCGGCCGCCATCAACACCTCTTCGCGAGCCAAGCGGCGTATTTCTGCCAGTGGCTTGCCAAGAAGTTCTGCATCCCACGTCGAAATCTGTTCGCGGTTCTTCGCGACGACGGCTGGCATGTCAGCCAGCGGTGGAATGGCCAGTGTCTCTCCGTCTTCGCAGGGAGCACGCAGGCGACGCCGTTCCCAACTCGGTTCCAACGGCGTCACGGCGAAGACTCCTCGGATTGAAATCGCAGATTTCAAATCTCCATTCAGCTCGACGCACCGGGGCACAACGCCGGTGACGAACACTCGCGGCTGGCGGATAACTCGTGGTCAAGCACTTCGCGATAGTACGCCAACCGCCGGTTCGCATCGTCCAGCAAGCCGCCGAAAGACCGGGACTCGTCGAGATAGATCAGCGGAACAGGATGCTCGATGATCCGAAATCCGGCCTGGACCGCCTGCACCCAAAGCTGAAGCGGCATCGCGTATCCGAACTCAGTGATGTTCAGCCGCGGCAGAGCATCGACTCGATACGCCTTGAAGCCGCAAAACGCGTCGGTCAGTTGCAGGTTCAAGCGTTCGTTGATGAGTTCCGTGATCGACTGGTTGACGCGGCGGCGTTCTTCCGGAGGCCGACTATCCCCCTCAAAAATTTGCAGGTAACGACTGCCGGAAACGATGTCCGCCGGTCGGGCGGCATCTTCAAAAACGCGAGCGGCCAGTTCGGGAATCAATCGCGGCTCGTGCTGGCCATCGCAGTCGATGGTGACGAGCACGTCGTAGTTGTGCTCCACGGCGAAATCGAACGCGGACTTCAAGGCCGCTCCGTAACCGCGATTCGGCGAGTGCGTGACGACTCGGAGGTTGGACTCTCGTCGCAAGAGTTCGGCCGTCGAGTCCGTGCTGCCGTCGTCCACAACCAGAATGTCCTGAGCGAACTGCCGCACGGTGGCGAGCACTTCAGACAGATGCGATTGCTCGTTGTACACAGGCAGAGCGGTGAGGAATCGCGGAGTCATCGAGCACCCATTTTTGGAAGGCGAATCATGGTCCAGCCAGCGGCAACCGGACGCGAGGAAACTTAAGGGTCGCCATTGTTTAAGCGGCAATTCTCGAAGTCAACGAGAGACAACCTGTTCAAGCCTCTCTGCCGACTGTCGGTGAGAGCAAGTCAGCAAGTTCCGTGTGATCGGTAAAGTCTCCGGTAGACTCTTGGCGCAGAGGCACCTCTTGAAAAATGAGCGGTCACTTTGCATGTTGTCTGCCCCTCGCACCGAGCGCGAGACGTTGGATGGGTACTCTTGCCCGTCCACATCTTGAACAGACACAGGACGGGCAAGAGTGCCCATCCTACGAATCAGGAAGAAACCATGACCGAGACCGCTCCCCAGGAATTCACATTTCAGGCTGAGATCAAGCAACTGTTGCATTTGCTGTCACACTCGCTGTATCAGAATCGCGAGATTGCAATTCGCGAGCTGATCTCAAACGCCTCGGACGCGCTCGACAAGTTTCGGCATCTGACGCTGACGAACAGCGAGATTCCGAATGACACCCCGCTGGAGATCACGCTGGAGCCAAACGAGGCTGAGTCGCTGCTCGTGATTCGCGACAACGGCATCGGCATGGCTCACGACGAACTGGTCAAAAATCTGGGGACGATCGCCCACAGTGGTTCGCTGGAATTTCTGCGGAACACGGCTCAGCAGGGAAACGCCGCCGCCAGCAATTTGTCGTTGATCGGGCAGTTCGGCGTCGGCTTCT
>SYJG01000494.1 GCA_005798445.1 Planctomyces sp. | reverse complement strand
CGGCCAATGCACTCCCTGCCGCGAGGGAACCGCCTGGATGACGAAAATCCTGGAACGCATCCTCGACGGCCGCGGCCAACTCCGCGACATCGACCTGCTGCTGGAAGTCGCGAACGGCATCGGCATCATCCCCGGCACAACGATCTGCGGCCTCAGCGACGGATCCGCCTGGCCCGTCAAAAACGCCATCAACAAATACCGCAGCGATTTCGAAGAGTGGATCAACAGCGGAAGAAAGAGCACGCTCGTGAGTTTGAAGATGAGCGGAGGGCACTAGGAACCGACCGGTCTACCCTCCATTGTTCGGCAGCCCACGCAGAGGACTAATGAAACGCAAGCGAGAATTATCGTTAAGATTCGATAGCTCATTTTCATTACTCCATTGAATTGGTTTGGCGATGTCGGTCACCTTGGGAGTATTCATTACTTAGATTTCTTAAGTCGGTTTCCGAGCAAAGGCTTCTATATTGAATTCAGTTCGGTTGCCGAACTTCGCGCTCATGCCGAGTCGGTGAAGCATGATGGTTCGCTGTCGAGTTCAAGCATAAGATGACTTTGAGAACATGCTCATTGAGCCGTTTTCTGGAAAATCAGCAGGAGAATAACCATGTCCGCCGATCATCCAACGATTGAAGAACGCTTGGCCGCACTCGAACGGGAAGTTGCGGAATTGCGTCAGCGTCCAACCCCTCGCGTCAAGGTGCCGCTTGGCCCCAATTGGGTGGACGCAATTTCCGGCTCCATGGAAAACCTCCCGGAGTTTGAGAAGGTGGTCGAATACGGACGCGAGATTCGTCGCCAACAATTGACCCCGTAATGGAGTGTGCGGGCATGTTCCTTCTCGACACCGATCATCTCGTGGTGCTGCAACGACGCGGCCCCAAACATGAGTACGAGAATCTCAGCCGCCGGATGGCTCAATTCGGATTGGATGATTTCGCCATTTCGGTCGTGACCATCCACGAGCAAATGCTGGGAGCCAACGCCTACATCTCGCGAGCCAATGACCGCGACGGAATCTTGCGTGGTTACGAGATGATGAAACGAACGCTCCAAGATGCTGGCTATTATCTCGTGCTTCCGTTCGATGAGGCCGCGCTGCTGGAGTTTGAACGGCAACGCCACGCGGGCGTGCGAATTGCAACAATGGATCTGCGAATTGGCTGCATTGGTGTGTCTCGCCAACTGACGGTGCTGACTCGCAATTTGGTCGATTTTGAAGAAGTCGTCGGTCTCTCCGTCGCCGATTGGACGGTGCCATAAATGACAAAGCCTCGTCGAAAGTCGTCATCGGCATCATCCCCGGCACGACGATCTGCGGCCTCAGCGACGGAGCCGCCTGGCCCGTCAAAAACGCCATCAACAAATACCGCAGCGACTTCGAGGAATGGATCAACAGCGGAAGAAAGAGCACGCTGGTAAGTTTGACGATGAAGTCGGGGCACTGATCTTGGAACACATCGTGCGCGCGCCATTTTGGAAATCGCTGCTGACTGGCTCCGATGTCCACAAACGTGGACTGAGAAGGTATGCCCTGCTGATCTACGCGATTGCAGCAACATGTCTTGTCTATGCCGCGTACCGTCCACGGTGGTATTACACCCCTGCCTCGTTGCAATCACAGTGCAAGAACAACATGAAACAGCTCGGACTTGCCTTTCGACTTTACCACGAACAACACGGCTCGTTTCCTCCTGCCTATCTTACTGACGACAATGGTCGTCCGGCTCACAGTTGGCGAGTCCTGCTACTTCCGTTTCTCGAAGCACAAGCCGTGTATCGCGATTACCGTTTCGATGAGCCGTGGAATGGTCCGCACAATTCAAAGCTCGCAGACAGGATTCCCGAGGTTTATCGTTGCCCAAGATTCGTCGAGGAATTCAGCAAACGGACACCCAATTCGAAATGGCTGACAAATTATGTTGCTCTGACCGGCCCACACACCTGCTTTGAAGAAAATCACGCAATCACAACCGACGATATTACCAATGACATTTCCAAGACGATGATGGTCGCCGAGACGCGGCAACACTCGGTTCATTGGATGGAGCCCGAAGATTCGTCGGCAGACAAGATTCTGACCGAACTTCGGAGCGCTACGTTGGCTGAGCAACGGTCGCAAATTTACCTCGGAAAATGCTCGGCGATTCACGGACTTAATGCGCTTTTCGCGGATGGGGCTGTCAAATTTCTCTCGCCCCAAACGGACGCTGCGACGGTTCACAGTATGCTTACACGAAACCAAAGCGATGACGGATCACTTTCTAATTCAAAAGGGATTACGCCATGACCACACTCACAATGCCGCGTCGTCCGGCAACCGGACTCGTTTCACACGGCAGCTTGCCGCCTGATCTGACAAAGGAGAGCCGCGTGTACGCCATCGCTTTTGATATGGACATCGAATCGCTCCGCCTGACCTACGGCGATCCGTACAACAACGCCTACTCCGAAATCCGCAAGGTTCTGGAACAGCATGGCTTCAAATGGCCGCCAGGGAGCGTTTACTTCGGCGGCCCGGAGATCAACGCCGTCACCTGCGTCCTGGCCGCGATGGACCTCGCCAAAACCCTCCCCTGGTTCGCCGCGTCCGTCCGAGACATCCGCATGATGCGCATCGAAGAACTCAACGACCTGATGCCCGCCGTGCAGGAAGCGAAATGACCAAGCCATTGCCGACATCTCCGCCGAACAGCTACGAAACGCTCGACGAATTGAAGCGGTTGCTTGCCGAGGCGGACGACGATTTCGCCAATGGCCGGTATCGGACGTTTCAGAACGAAGAGGAATTGCATGAGTTGTTTGAGGACATCAAGAGACGCGGCTGTGCGCGGCTGGATGAAGAACCGCGACAATCAGGATGACAAATAATGCCGACGGTTTTGATCGAAGGCCCGTATCGGTGTTTCTTTTACTCGGCGGATCGGGACGAGCCGCCGCATGTTCATGTGGAACGAGACAATTGTGTTGCCAAGTTTTGGTTGGAGCCGGTACGTTTGCAAAACAGTCGCGGTTTCTCGCGAGCCGAATTGATTCGTGTCAGGCGGCTGGTGGAACAGAACGACTTTCGATTTCTGGAGGCTTGGCATGAGCACTTTGACGACTGAACTTCAAGCGGCGCGAGCCATCGGCGTTGAGGTCACGGAAGACACGCTCTCCGTCGATCTCACCGACGGTCGCTCGGTCAGCGTGCCACTGGAGTGGTATCCGCGCTTGTTTCATGGAACTCCCGCTGAGCGACAGAACTGTCGATTGATTGGTGACGGCGAAGGAATTCATTGGGAAGATCTCGACGAAGACCTCAGCATCGAAGGCTTGCTCGCCGGTCGATCGTCTGGCGAATCGGAGAAGTCATTGCGGCGATGGCTGGAGAGTCGGAAAGCCGGTAACAAATCCTCGTAAATCAACACCCGTTCTCCGGCTGACGGACAACGAATAATGGACCAAGGACGAAATGGCGACAGTACTCGTAAACGGCAAAGAAGTTTCCATCGGCGACAGCGAGCGGCTGAATTGCATTCAGGCGGCGAAGCGGGCCGACATCGAGATCCCACATTATTGCTGGCATCCGGCGCTGACCGTCGTGGCGAGCTGCCGCATGTGCCTCGTCGAGGTCGGCGACAAGAAGCCGGATGGCTCGGTGGCAATGCAGCCGAAGGTCGTGCCGGGGTGTCAAACGCCGGTCAAGGACGGGACGGTCATCGTCACGAACTCGGCCAAGGTCAAGCAGGCTCAGGCAGCGACGTTGGAGTACTTGCTGCTCAATCATCCGCTCGACTGCCCGACGTGCGATCAAGCGGGCGAATGCTTCCTGCAAGACTACACCTACAAGTTCGGCCACATGCAGAGCCGGCTGATGGAGCCGAAGGAACTCAAGCCGGACAAGGACTACATCGGCGACCAGATCACGCTGTTTACCGACCGCTGCGTGATGTGTACTCGCTGCGTGCGGTTCACTCGCGAAATCAGCGGCACCGGCGAGCTGCAAGTCATCAATCGCGGCAGCCACGAAGAGATCGACATCTTTCCCGGCCTCCCGGTCAACAACAAACTCGCTGGCAACGTCGTCGATCTTTGTCCGGTCGGAGCGTTATGCTCGAAAGATTTTCTCTACAAGCAGCGCGTCTGGTGGCTGAAGTCTGCCGATAGTGTCTGTCCCGATTGTTCGGCCGGTTGCAGCATCAACGTCGATCAAAATAACGAGACCGTCTTCCGCCTGAAGCCGCGCAGCAATCCGCAGGCTCAGGGAGACTTCATGTGCGACGATGGCCGCTTCGGTTGGAAGTACATCCACTCGGATCAGCGACTCAAGCGGCCTGAGATGTCGCAAGGCGACCGCCGAGTCGCCGTCGATTGGGACACCGCTCTGACCGCGACTCGCGCCGCACTCAAAGATGCCGCGACGAAGAATCCGAGAGCCGTCGCCGCTGTCCTTTCGCCGTGGATGACTGTTGAAGAGGCGTATTTGCTCGCGAAGCATTTGAAGAACCTCAGTCCCGACATCCGTTTGGCTCTCGGTCCGGTGCGTGTCGAAGGGCAAGACGATCACTACCCGAAGGACGTCCGAGGTAACGCTCAAGAGAAGGTCAAGTTCACGATCCGTGCAGAAAAATGCCCGAACCGTCGAGGCGTCGAAGCCGTGCTGCAGCACTTCCAAGGTTCGATCATCAACATCGGCGACATCCTCGGCGATGCCGCCGAGGGCCGGATCGACACGCTGTACTTTGTCGGCGGCGACCCACGCGGCGGACTCGATGAATCGCATGCCGCCGCGTTGGCGAAAGTCAAAACGCTGATCGTTCAAGACATTCTGCCGTCACCGGTTTCCGCGCGAGCCCACATCGTTCTGGCTGGCGGATCCTTCGCGGAGCGAGAAGGGACGTTCGTAAATCATGCTGGTTTGGCTCAAGCGATCAAACGTTCGATCCGCTCGCCGGAAGACGCACGACCCGATGGCCGCATCCTGTGGGACTTGTCTGGCCGAAAAGGGTTGTTCAACGCGAACGTGTTGAGGAAAGAGATCGGAGAACAAATCGGATCCTTCGCGACGTTGGCCAACGAATTGAGCGAATTGGGGCTTTCACTGTGAGTAGCGATGATGACGCTCGCGGACTGGCGACTGACGTGGACTCAATTGGGATTGGCCTGCCCCGATGCCGTGTTCGCCGAACTTCGGGGCCGCTACGAAGAATCGCATCGGGCGTATCACACGCTGCAACACCTGCGTGAGTGCTTTGACCATTTTCAAACGGCCCGGCATTTGACCGAGCGGCCGGCTGAGATCGAATTGGCGCTCTGGTTTCATGATGCGATCTACGATCCACGTCGCTCGGACAACGAGGAGCGGAGCCGTGACCTTGCCGTTGATATCTTGTCGCGATCAGGAGTGGTGGCGGATGTGATCAATCGCGTCGAAGATTTGATTTTGGCAACTCGGCACGCGGCGGTGCCGGCCGATCCCGATGCGCGGTTGCTGGTCGATGTCGATCTGGCGATCCTGGCGGCTGGCCCAGAACGGTTCGCGGAATACGAGTGGCAAATACGGCACGAATACTCGTGGGTTCCATGGGAAGACTATCGCGCGGAACGGTCGCGGATTCTGACTCAATTCCTGAACCGGGCGTCGATCTTTTCGACAGACTGGTTTCAACAGCGCTTCGAGCAGCCCGCCCGTCTGAATCTCGAACGATCGCTGCGAAACCTTTTCGTGAACCAGCGTCCGTGATGAAACTGGCAAAAAATGGAGGGCACAAAATGAAGGCGGAGCAAATTCAACCAGAAGATTGACCTCAGAGGACCGGGTTAAGGAACTCGCTCATGTTTGCAATCCGAACATGGAGAAGTTATCAGGCCACCATCGCTCATCGCGGACTAATCAAAAGGAAGAGGAAGCAATTACAGGATGAACTCGACGAACTTTTTCGCGTTGTTGGCAGAAGGTAGCTCGGATGCCGTTGAGAGCTTGTTGCTCTGGCTTTGCGGGCTGGTTGGCATAACGGCTCAGGTGGGTGTGCCGCTGATTTTGATTGGTGCCGTGTTGGGCACGATGCTCGGTGCGTGTTCGTACGCGATTTGGCTCGAACGAAAACTGGCGGCGTGGATTCAGGACCGGGTGGGGCCGAACCGAGTCGGTTGGGCGGGGCTGTTACAGCCGATTGCGGACGGGGCGAAATTCCTGCTGAAAGAGGACATCATCCCGGCACATGTGGACAAGTTCTTATTCGTCATCGCGCCGACGATTTCTGTATTCACGACGATGCTGGCGTTGGCTGTTGTGCCGCTGGGGCCGACGACTCTGGGTGAGGGCTTTCAGTTTGTGATCGCTCCGAAGGTCGATATCGGAATCGTGTTTCTCTTCTCGGTGACGAGCCTTGCCGTGTACGGCATCATCCTTGGCGGCTGGTCGAGCAATAACAAATACAGTGCTCTGGGCGGGCTGCGATCGAGTGCTCAGGTCGTGAGCTATGAAATCCCGCTGGGGATGTCGGTGATCGGCATCGCGTTGATGGCCGGGTCGCTGAATTTGGAGACGGTCATCGACGCGCAAGCTCAAGGTGGGCTGTTTGGTTGGAACATCTGGTATCAGCCGTTGGCCGCAGGCATCTTTTTCCTGGCGGCGCTGGCGGAATCCAATCGGCTGCCGTTCGACTTGCCGGAATGCGAGCAGGAATTGATCGGCGGCTATCACACCGAGTATTCGGCATTGAAGTTTGGCATGTTCTTTCTCGGCGAGTACACGCACGTCTTCACGGTCAGCTTTTTGTGCTCGGTGCTGTTCCTCGGCGGTTGGCATTTTCCGTTGATCGCAGAACCAGCCAGCGTCGGATTTCTGGCGACGGTGGTGAAGATCGGCGTGTTGCTGACGAAGGTGTTTGGCGTCATCGTGCTGATCATGCTGCTGCGGTGGTGTCTACCGCGATTTCGGTTTGACCAACTCATGGGCCTGTGCTGGAAGACTCTGATCCCGCTTTCGCTGGCCAACATGGTCTGTGTGATGATCGTCCGCGAGTTCGAGTTGAGTTGGTTCTGGTTACCGGTCAGTTCGCTGTTGTTGTTCTGTTCGGCGGGCTATCTCGGCTTTCGGCCGGCACAGCCACGGTCGCGGCCGGTCATGCACGCTGAGCGGTTGATCGCGAGTCATCATTGATTCGCGGGATGAGTAGCGCAATATCCTGTGAACCACCGAGGCATGCCCGGTGGGGAAATGAGAAAGTCGGTTATGCCCATTCAAGAAAAAGATGTTGTCTGGCTCGAAGAGCCGGAGTTGAGTTTCTGGGAGCAGACGTTTCTGCCCGCTGTGGCTGGTGGCCTCAAGGTCGCTATGAAGCACACGGTCGAGCAACATTCGGTCACGCAGCAATATCCGGAAGAGAAGCCCGATCTGCCGTTGAATTATCGCGGAGTGCATCGGTTGAATCGCGATGAGCAAGGCCGAGTCCGTTGCGTCGCGTGCATGATGTGTGCGACGGCATGTCCAGCACATTGCATTTCGATCGTGGCCGAGGATGCCTCGAAGGACTGGCCGGATCGGGACAAGCGTCCGCAGAGCTTTGTGCTCGATGAGTTGCGCTGCATCTTCTGCGGCATGTGCGAAGAGGCGTGTCCTTGCGACGCGATCGAGCTGACCAGCATCTTCGATCTGACCGGTCAGAGTCGTGCGCAGATGACCTTCGACAAAGACAAGCTGCTGAGCATCTACGATCAGACGAAGGACAACCCACGCGATCCGACTCGAACTCACCGAGGCCGGTTGGGTTGTGCGTCGGAGTTGGATCGGCAGCCGTTGAGTGCGTCGGCACCGAAGCCGCCCGATGCGCCGCGTGTGAAGAAGTCGTAGGTCAGCACGACGCGCGAGCGAGTGGTAAAACGTTCGCGAAATCCGACCACTCGCTCGCGCGTCGTGCTGGTTCCGAGACCTCTTTTACGAGGCTCGCCGAATCTGTTTGGCGAAGCGGTCCAGGCCGCAGCGGGTGAGGTGGTCGTAGATCGCCCAGCGTTTGTGAGCCTCGTCGAGACCGTTGAGGACTCCAAAAAGGATCGCTCCCAACGTGATGACGGCGACTTCGACGACTCGCTGTGGCAGCGAGAACGGCTTGAGGTCGCAGTAGATTTCCTCGCGGCTGCAAAATTCGCCGAACTTCTGGCCTTGGTAGAGCAGTTCCACGCCGTCGTAGTCGCGGTTCCATTCGTAGTCGAACGGTCCGTAGTCGCGGCGACGATGCGTGACCCAGAAGCGGGTGTCGTCGAAAGTGATACCGTGCGGGGGCATAGTGAGTCAGCTTGATCTTTGGACTGCGGCGGTCTTAACCGGCGCTTTTCAAAACGGGTTGAACGAAACGTTGGCACCGATCTCAGGCAACTCTTGCCATCCGGCCGTTTTGAAAAGCGGCAACTGGGGTTGCCGCAGTCCAAATTTCGCGATGCCGACAATCGTTAAAGTCGGCAAAGTCGGGGTGTCGAAACCAATGAAAGTCCGTGGGAGTTGTTCTTGCGTCGTCGGCGTTGGCTGCGCTGGCAATCGTGAGGTGGGGGTGGCGATCCACGGAGGTTTGTTGGGGGCGTGAGATGATCTGTCGATCGGTGTTTCTCCGGCGAAAGCTGCTGCTCGGCCTGACTGCTGGCTTGGTGGTCGGTTCTGTGAGTGGTTGCCATCGAGCGATGTACCGCCAACAGGCGGACGATGACGCTCGTGCGTTGGTCGAAGAAAAATCGAGCGACCCGCGCTGGGCTTTGCCGAGCTTCAACATCGAGATGAATCCGACCAGCCGGTACTACGACGGGTACGACCCGGTGAAGCCGCCGATGCCGCCGGACGATCCCGAATCGCACGAGCTAATGCATTGCGTTTACGGCAAAAAGGGTTGGTCGAAATGGCACGAGAACGGCGACCGTTCGGGGTTAGAGAACCCCGTTTGGCAACAGTGTCTGGATCAATACGTGAATCGATCGCCAAGTGGAGCGTACGTGCTGCGGCTGGAAGATTCGATGCGGTTGGCGGTGATTCACTCGCCGAACTATCAGCAGCAGCTTGAGACGGTGTATCTGTCGTCGCTCGACGTCAGCACCGAGCGGTTTCGATTACAGACGCAGTTCTTCGCCGGCAATGCGACGACGTACAGCACTCGTGGGAGACAAGGCGGTACGGGTCCGCGTGGCGGAGTAGGAAATACCATCCAAAACGGAACAGCCGGTGCCCCGTATGGCGGAGGATCTGGCGGTGCTAGCGTTGCGGCCGGTACCAGGACCGTGGTGACTGGAACAGAGTCCTTTTTTGGCGTGAATCCTACAACGGGTGCAATTGAGCTCATGACGAGGGACATCACGAAGCAAGTTCCTCTGGGCAGTGATATCCTCAACACAACAAACGGGGCGCAGTTTCAACGCCGTTTCGCAACGGCGGGAGAGTTGGTGGCGGGATTCGCGAACACATTCGTATGGCAGTTCGCCGGACCAGACCAAGCCGCGAGCGCTTCGCTCGCCAGCTTCGCGTTCCTTCAACCGCTGCTGAAAAACGGCGGCAAGGTGATCGGCTTGGAGCGGCTCACACTCGCGGAACGAACACTGTTGGCCAATGTGCGCTCGATGTACCGTTTCCGGCAGGGCTTCTTCACAACAATTGCGATTGGCAACAACGGCGGAATTGCTGGGCCACAACGTCGCGGAGGTTTTTCGGGTGCGGGCTTGGAGGGCTTCACGGGCGTTGGCACGGGCGGGTTCGGCGGCGTTGGTGATGCGACCGGGTTCGGTGCTGGTGGTGGATTCAATAATCAGGGTGCCGGCGGCGGTGGTGGTGGGACAACGGGTTTTGCCGGAGGCGGCGCTGGATTGCAAAACGGATTCATCGGACTGTTGCAGCAACTCCAACAGATGCGGAACTTGCAGGAACTTCTAAAGGCTCAGGCGCGGACACGACCGCTCTTGGAGGCGAATCTCGCGGCAGGGTTGATTGACATCGCACAGGTTGACCAGTTCCGGCAGAACATCGAGACCGAACGAGCCAATATGCTGACGGCTCGGAATCAGTTTGAGTCGGCGCTCGATCAATTCAAAGCCCAGACGCTCGGACTCCCGCCCCATGTACCGATCGAGTTGAACGATTCCTTGATTAAGCAGTTTCAGTTCATTGACCCGGACTTGGGTGCGGCTCAAGACACCTTGTCGCAGATCCTGTCCGACCTAGGGGATTTGAAGTCGAAACGGCCCGTCTCCGATCTGGAAGCGATGGCGGATCGCATTGCGGCATCGCGACGTGATGTTGAAGAGCAATTGTCGGTGCTTCACAACGATTTGCAAAAATTGGAGACGCTCGACGGGTCACGATTCAAAGACATCACGCCCGAAGACGAGCGGACGACTCGTGAGGAATGGGTCCGGCTCAAAGAGACTCGCGAGCGATTGATCAAAGATCTCGCCGATACCGGCAACACCCTGAGCGAGATTCGCGCGGGATTGACACCCGAGTCCGCAGACAAAGTCATGGGGGAACTGGTCTCGTTGGCGGTGCATTTGGACAACCTCGTCAAAGAGTTGTCGTTGGTGCAGGCGCGGTCGCGATTGGAAGTCATCTCTGTCGAGCCCGTGGAATTACATCCGCTCGAAGCACTCGCCATCGCGCGTGCGAATCGCGTGGACTGGATGAACAATCGAGCCACGTTGATCGATACATGGCGGTTGATCGAGTTCAATGCCAACGCATTGGAGTCGGGCCTCGATATCGTCTTCAGCGGCGATGTCGGAACCACGGGCAATAATCCGTTTGATTTCAATCACACGACCGGCGGTTTGCGAGCCGGCCTGCGGTTCGACGCACCATTCACAAGATTGAACGAACGAAATATTTATCGAGCACAACTGATTGCCTATCAGCAAGCGCGAAGACGACTCATCCAATTTGAGGACGGTGTGCATCAAAGTCTGCGCGCCAATCTGCGGCAGCTCAGCCAACAGCGAGCCAACTTGGAGATTCAGCGCCGTGCCATGTCCATTGCGATTCGCCGTGTTGATGAACGACGCGAGAACTTGAACAAGCCGGTTGCACCCGCGGCACCCGGAGCGGCTCCGCAACAGTTTGGACCGACGGCCGCTCGCGACTTGCTGGACGCGCTGTCGGACCTGCGCAGCGTGCAGAACAACGTGATGAGCGTCTGGCTGGCGTACTATGCCTCGCACATGACGCTGATCCGTGACCTCGGCGTGATGCAGTTGGACGAGAACGGTCTGTGGGTCGCGCAGCCGCTCGATCAGTTTGAACGGATGAGGGCCGACGAGTGCCTCCTGCCGCCAGCGATTCCGGATCAGTGGTTCAAGGATCTTGACGCGGCCGGTACGACCAGCGGTTCACCGGGAGAAAAGAGCGGACCCGATGCGGCAACCAATCCCGCGTTGTCCCCTCCGCCCGCTCCCCGTGACCCAGCGATGGGGCCAGATTCGGATCAACCTGTTCCGAAGAAGCCGGAGCCACGCGAAGAAAGCCGCTGGTGGCCGCTACGTCGGAAAGAGCCGGTCGCACCACGAACATTGAACGTGCAGGCGGCCTCCGCCGCGCGGGAGGTGCCGGACAGGAAGAGAGACAATGAGAAATGAACGAGGGCGAATGCAAAAAAGGGACGCGCATAATTTGCAATTTTCATTTTTTGTCGATCATTTTTCGGGGAGTGTTTGCAGGTCCGCTCGTCGTTGCCTGTTGAAACCCTGAGAAGCCCGGTCGATAATCCCTCCCGACCATCTGCCCCGAAACTTGGCGCAGTGCGTTGGTTGACCTTCCGAGTGCTGTACGGCGTTTGAAATCCCACCTGACCCGCGTCGTACCGGCTCATCGCCACGAAACGAAACTCCCACCTGCCGAGGAAGTGCCATGTCCGAGAACTCCGATACCCGCCCATCCGCTGATGAATTGGTCTACAACTTTCGTCGTGAACGACCGGCGCGCGGGTTTGCCAAGTTGGCCATTTTTGGGACGATCGTCGGCGTTCTCGGTTTGCTGGGCTGGCAGTTGTACGGTCAAGGGCAAGGCCCCGACTCGAATTACAGCGACTCGAATTACAGCGGCGGTTCCGCGGTCAACACCGGTGGAGCACTGACCCACACTGTCGCGAAAGGCCGACTGCTGGTCACCGTGGTCGCGGCGGGGAACATGGAGAGCGCGAAGAATGTCGAAGTGAAGTGCCAAGTCGCTGGCGGCACGTCGATTCTGAAAATTGTGCCTGAAGGAACCGAGGTTGAGGCGGGCGAGTTGCTCGTCACACTCGATAGCTCGACGATTGAAGACCAGCTCAACGCCCAAAAGAACAATTTGGGAAAGGCGCAGGCTTCGAAAATTCAGGCCGAAGAGAACTTTGGTGCCGCAGAGATTGCGGTCCAGGAATATGCCGAAGGGACATTCGTCAAAGAACTGCAAACCGCCGACGCGAACATCAACATCGCTCAGGAGAATCTTCGCAGCTCGGAAAAGTTGCTGGAGCATACTCGAAAGATGTCTCGCAAGGGGTTCACCACTTCATTGCAAGTCGAAGCGGATGAGTTCGCCGTTGAACGATCCAAACTGGAACTCCTCTCGGCCAAAACTGCGAAAGATGTGCTCGAAAAATTCTCCAAGCGTAAGATGCTCAAGGAACTCGAAGCCAAGCGCGAAGCGGCTCGGGCGCTCGTGACTTCCGAGCAGGCCGCGTTCAACTTGGAAAAGTCCAAGCTGGAACGCCTGGAACGCCAAAGGATCAACTGCGAAATCAAGGCCCCGCAAAACGGGATCGTGATTTACGCCAATGATCAAGGGGGCGGCCGAGGTTTTGGTTCCGGAACCGGAGTGAAGATCGAAGAAGGGGCGACCGTCAAAGAAATGCAAACGATCTTGCGTCTGCCTGATCTCAGCAACATGCAGGTCAAGATGACCGTGCATGAGAGCAAGGTCGAACGGCTGAAAGTCGGCATGCCGGCGAGCGTGAAGATCGGCGAGCGCGACTTTCAAGGCAAAATCATCTCGATCGCCAACCAGCCCGAACCAGGCAGTTGGATGAACGCCAATCTGAAAGAGTATGCCACGATCGTGAAAATCGGCGGCGAGGCCGACGGCTTAAAGCCCGCCATGACCGCCGAAGTCGAAGTCCTGATCGCCGACTTGAATGACATCCTGACAGTGCCGGTCAGTTGCGTCGTCGAGCAAGGTGGAAAATTCAACGCTTGGGCCGTCAACGGCCCGAACAAATTTGAACGCCGCCCATTGACCGTCGGCCTGACCAACGACAAGGTCTTCGAGATCAAAGACGGACTCAAAGACGGTGACGTGGTGTTGCTCAACCCGAAGGCAATGGTGGAAGAGGCTCGCAAAGAAGAACCGCGCACTGGACCGCTGGAAGAGGATCCAAACAAGAAGTTCGGCGCCGCCGCGCTGAAGTCCGATCCGAACGGCTCGGAGAAAAAAGGGACTGGCGGTGAGAAAAAGGTCGCGAAGGACGACAAGCCAGCCGGCACTGATGGCAACGCACCGGCGGCAACAAGTGGTGGTCAGCCAAAGTCCGCCGGTGGATTCAAGATGCCGACTGTGGCCGACATCATGAAGCAAGATACCGACGGCGACGGCAAGATCAGCAAGGACGAAGCGGACGACCGCATGAAGTCTCGCTGGGATCAGAACGACACCAACGCCGACGGTTTCATCGATCGCCAAGAAGCGAAGGAGATGGTCGATCGCATCGCGAAGTTCATTAAGTCCATGCAAAACGGTGGGGGCGGTCCCGGTGGCCCACCTGCAGGGCCGGGCGGCCAATAGTCGACGAGCTTGGGCGACTTCAAGCAAACTTCGCTTTGGTGGTGAATCCGTGCTCAACAGTTTCATTCGCACATTTCTGAACGGCTTCAAAAGCTTGATGCTGCACAAGCTCCGAGCGGGCTTGGCAATGCTCGGAATTTTGATCGGCGTCACCGCGGTGATCTGGCTGGTCGCGCTGGGCGAAGGGGTCAGCTATCAGGCTCAACAGCAGATCAAGGATTTGGGCGCGACGAACATCATCATCAAAAGCGTCAAGCCGGCGTCAGGATCGGCGAATTCGAAAGCGACTCGCTTTAGCGAGTATGGCGTCAGTCGCGACGACTTCGAGCGGATTCGCACCATCCCGACCATCATTCGATCTGTGCCGATGCGTGACATCCACAGAGAAGCGCGTTTTTCCGATCGCGCCTGCGACGTGCGGTTCATTGGCTGCACGTCGGATTACTACTTCATCAACCACCTGACGATGGAACGCGGACGGTTTATCACCGACCGTGACGGGGTCGATCGCGACAATGTCTGTGTCGTCGGCAGTGAAACCGCCAAGCACCTGTTTCCGTATGAAGATCCCATTGGACGAGCGATCCGAATCGACAATGACTTCTACGTCGTCGTTGGTCTGACGGCCAGTCGCATGCCCTCGGCCTCGATTGGCAGCAGTCTGGAGGGCCGCGACTACAACGCCGACGTCTATATCCCACTGCCGACGTTTCGAGCGCGCATTGGCGACCAAGTCATGACGGCAAAAACCGGCAGTTTCGAGGGCGAGATCATCCAGCTCAATCAAATCACCGTGACCGTCGCGGACATCGAACAGGTCGAACAAACCGCCGACCTGATCAAGACGCAGCTCGAACGATTTCACAAGACACCCGATTACGCCGTCGTCGTACCCAAGGAATTGCTTCGCCAAGCCGAGATGCTGCAAATGATGTTCAACGCTTTGCTGGTTGTGATCGCCGGCATCTCGCTAGTGGTCGGCGGCATCGGGATCATGAATATCATGCTGGCGACAGTGACCGAACGAACTCGCGAAATCGGCATTCGCCGGGCACTCGGCGCGAAACGCCGCGACATCATCAGCCAGTTTCTCGCCGAGACCGTCGTGCTGACCGGAACTGGCGGAGCACTCGGCATGGCCTGCGGCTGGCTTTGTAGCCCCGCGACCCGAGGGGTCCGCTGGATCCTGGAGACCTGGTTCAGCGACGTTTGGAAGAGTTTGCCGCAGCATCTGCAAGCCGTGCAACCGATGTTCGCTGCGTGGTCATTCGTCGTGGCCTTCGGCATCTCGGTGGTTGTCGGCGTGGCCTTCGGCCTCTATCCCGCTCGCCGCGCCGCGATGATGGACCCCATCGAAGCGCTGCGGCACGAGTGATGGGGATTTTCGATTTGTGATGGATGATTTTCGAATGGAACGCGGCCAAAACGGTTCCATCGAAAATCAAAAATCAAAAATCGAAAATCGAGAATCAGACCGAAGAGTCTGGCCGGATTGTGCCGACTCTATTGCCGCGAGAGGTTGCTTGACAAAGATTGGCACCACCACTAAAGAACCCGCCGACCGCCGAGCCGGAGTGGCTTGGCGACTCTTCCTCGAATGAAGATTAGAGGTTAATTCCGATGGCACTGGCACTCACCGACGCAGAGATTCTGCCACGCACCAGCACCACCGAGGGTTGGTTGGTTCCGACCGATGACCGTTCATTGTCCATTGACCTTCGAGGCGATGACGACGAAGGGGGCAGCGGCGGTGAAGATGGTGGCTTCGGCGACGATCAAGAAGAAGGAGGCTTCGGCGACGAAGAAGAGGATGACTTCGAGGACGATGAAGACTTCGAAGACGAGGAAGAAGAATTCGAAGACGAGGAGTTCGAAGACGAAGACTTCGAGGACGAACTCGATGACGACCTCGACGATGATGACGACGACGATGATCTCGACGACGATGATCTCGACGACGAGGACGAGGAATGAGTGACAACCAAACGCCGCATCCGCTTCGCGGCTTTGACTCGAATTCACTACGATCCGCCAACCCCCCATTCGGATGGCGGATTTTTGTTTTGGTGCTCACCGTTTGAGCGTTCGCCGAGCTGTACGTCGTACCGACCGAAGCATCCCAGAGTTGATCGGCGATGCGAAATGTTCCTTGATGCCCTCGGCTGAGCGATCGAATCCAATTAGGTGACATATATGCTGGGACTCGCCAAACAGATTGACGAAGCGGCAACGTTCGTTCGCTCGCGATGGTCCGGGATTCCGAAGGCCGCAATGATTCTCGGTACCGGACTCGGCGGATTGGCCGAACAGATCACAAGCAAGTCCACCATTCCCTATGCCGACATTCCACACTTCCCGGTTTCCACTTCGCCCTCACACGCGGGGCAGTTGGTTTGCGGCGAACTGTGCGGCGTGCCGATCGTGGCGATGGAGGGACGGTTTCATTTCTATGAGGGCTACACGTTACAGCAGGTCACGTTTCCCGTGCGAGTCATGAAGGCTCTCGGAGCCGACACGCTTGTCGTGACCAATGCGGCCGGCGGCATGAATCCCCACTTCGGGCTGTCTGACGTCGTGGTGATCGACGACCACATCAACCTGATGGGAGACAACCCGCTGCGCGGCATCAACGACGACAAGCTCGGCCCGCGCTTTCCCGATATGTGCGAGCCGTACTCGCGCGAACTCAGCGAAATCGCTTTGCGATCCGCGCTGGAGCTTGGCATCACGGCTCACAAGGGAGTCTTCGTTGCCGTGGCCGGCCCGAATCTCGAAACGCGCGCCGAGTACCGCATGTTGCGCGGCATGGGAGCCGACGTCGTCGGCATGAGCACCGTTCCCGAAGTGATCGTCGCCGTCCACGCCGGCCTGCGAGTCCTCGGCTTCTCTGTCGTCACTGACATTTGTTTGCCTGACGCGTTGGAACCGGTGGACATTCAAAAGATCCTCGCCGTCGCTGCCAAAGGTGGCGAGAAGCTGTCGAAACTGATCCCGAAAGTGCTTGAGAAATTCTGAGCTGAGAGCAAGCAATGTGGACGGCTCAGCAAATCAGTGACTTTCTGGAATTACGCCTCAGCAACGTGCTGATGAGGCCAATGATGTTTGGCGGATCTGGCGCTGGCGTCGATTTAACTCTGCACCAACTCTTGGAGCTGTGGTCGATGATTCATGAGCGTCACGATGAATACCGTCGAGTTCGGGAAAAACGTTCTTCGACGATCAAGGCTGGCGTGAATAGCTACGCAGGGATCTACCAACAACGGCACCCGCAGGCGTCCGAAGGAGACATTTCAGACTACGTTGTGCAGCAGTACCAAAAGATCATTCGGCAGCTAAAGTTGCCTCTCCCGTGGACGCAAATTGAAGAAGTACAAATAGGAATCGCCAAGAGCCATGTTCAAAAGAGTCGGTGACGCGAGTTTCAATATGGGTGAGCGTGCGGTGCTGAAGTTCTGAGTGCGGAATGCCATCTTCCACAATTTGAGACCGCAGAACTTCGGGAAGCAGAAGTGGAACGTTTGCGATCGTGGTCATACGGTGATTCGGTCAGCGATGGCTGCCGTTCAAAACTGATTTTGAAATCAAGATGAATATGAATTCGAAGCCCGAGTCCTGTTCGTTGATCGCGGTTGTGATCTCTGCGTGTTGTTTGCTTGCGATGCCCGTCGTCTTGAGGCAACGAATGCCCGCGAGTTCCTCATTGCCTGTTGCTGAGTGGTTGATTCATCGTGCGACGGCAGAGATTGAGAAAGTTGAGTCACTGACCGGTGATTCCGAATGGCCTGCCCGACTCTGCATTAGCAAGGCTTGGGTGTATCTCGGGAACGAAGTGCAGGCATTGCGATGGGCTTTGAATGGGGATCCGTCAGATCGTGCGGTCGCATTGGCAACCATTGCCGAAACCCAATCTCGGTTGAGTGGTTACCGACCAAAGTGGACGATGTCTCCCCAGTTGCAACGATTAAGCAAGGGGGAAGAAGACGACATTAGCTGGCTAGTTCTCTGGTCGCTTGCAATAAGCCTGGCGGAAGCAGATCAGCCCAATGAGGCATGGCAGGCGGCCCGTGAAATCCCCATCGGCCGTGGAACTGCACAGCTAGCGGCGGAGGCACTTGGTGCAATCGCAGCCAAGTTTTGGCAGCGAGGTGAAGCAGATAGTGTTGTGCAAGTTGTCGAGCAGGCCGCTGCTCTGCTCGAAGCGTATCCAAAACTGTATGACGAAGAATTATTGCTTCTTGCGTCACTAACGCGACTGGCAGTCCGATCGAAGCAACTTGAACTGGCAAATCGACTGCGACGTCAAGCCTTCGCAGTTCATGACACAACCATAAAACACGTTGAGATTGGATCGTCGAATTCCAGAATGTTGTCCGCATTTCAAATCGCGTTGATCTGCTTTGTCATCGGAGATGACGAAGCAGGACAACGGTGGTTGAAAACTACACTCCTCGAGTGCGATTTGATGTCTGAACGGATTCCACCAGATGAGCAAGAATTCCGTCAGCCGGATGAGGATCGTGATCGCTGGAGACGCTGTCAAAACATCGTCAAGATGGCTCGGAAACTATGCGAATTCGGGCTGAGCGATAAAGTCGCTGATTGGTTGAATTACGCAGCCGTTCAAACCGAGGGAATACAAAGTGCCCGTACTCGAAATGCGGCTCTTGAGATGTTGGCTCTTGCGAGCTTTGAACTCGGCTTCGACCAGTACGGTGATCGTTTTCAACCAAAAGTGACGGGCGCACTTTGGCAACAATCCGTGTGGCATGATCGGGCTGAAGTTGCACGGGTTGCGGGACGATTGATGGAGGCTCAACACTATTTGGAAGCGGCTAGTCGATTAATGGTGGACATCAGCGAGGACGAACAACCTGACTATCAATTGGCAAAACTCGGCGAAGCCTGGGTGTTATGTGGAGACGTTGCACGCGGGCGAGCATACTTTTCACAGGCACTCAATGCGGACGATCCCTCAAACGGAGCTCACCAAGAAATCGCAAGGAAGCAAATCAAGGTGGGACTGCTGGGTGATGCTTATGACACGATTTGTCGAACGCGACCCCCAGTCCCTCAGTCAATTGACTTGATGCCGATTGCGGAGTTGGCGGAAGCAGTTGCCAAGCTGGAATATGAGCGCAGACACCGAGCCTCAACCAAAACGATTCGTTGATGCCCGACGGCGTTCGCGATCTCAGGCCATGTCCCGAATCACGTGCCAAGTTCAAACAGGCGGGCTTCGATGGCGTCCAATCTCGAACTCGCCGAGATGGTCGTTCGACAGTACCAAACGGCCATTGAACAGCTAAAGTTGCCTGCCCGTGGAGCCTGAGTGACGAAGCACGAAAAGGAATCGCCAAGAGCCATGTTTGAAAAAGTCGGTGACGCGAGTTTCATCAAGGGTGAGCATGAGGTGCTGAAGTTCTGGGAGCAGAACGGCATCTTTGACAAATTGAGGCAGCAGAATGCGGGAAAGCCCAAGTGGAACTTCCTCGATGGGCCGATTACGGCCAACAACCCAATGGGGGTGCATCACGCTTGGGGGCGGACTTACAAGGACGCTTATCAACGCTACTACGCGATGACCGGGCATGAGCTGCGGTATCAGAACGGGTTCGATTGCCAGGGGCTGTGGGTCGAGGTCGAGGTTGAAAAACAATTGAACCTCGGCTCGAAAACCGCCATTGAGCAGTACGGCATCGACAAGTTCGTCAACGAGTGCAAACGCCGTGTGTTGAAGTTCGCGGCGCGGCAGACCGAGCAGTCGATTAGGCTTGGCTATTGGACCGACTGGGATGATCCCGACACGCTGCGGTTGCTGTCCGACAAGATCGGCACTGATGAAGTGATCTCGATCAAGACGCCGCGCGGCCAAACGGTCTCAGGAACCGCCAGCGAGATCGTTGCGAAGCTCGGCAATGCGGAGTGGGGCGGCAGCTACTTCACGTTCTCGACCGAGAACAACGAGACGATTTGGACGTTTCTCAAAAAATGTTTTCGACGCGGTAAGATCTATCGTGGCTATGACGTAATGCCTTGGTCCGGCCGAGGCGGTAGCGCGTACTCGCAGATGGAAGTCGCCGACGGACGGAAACTGACGGTTCACAAGTCGATCTTCGTGAGGTTTCCGATTGTCGGTAAAGGCAATGGGACGAATAGGACGGATGGGACTAATGGGTCTCAACAGACTGACTCATCGCAGTCCCATTTGTCCCATGAGTCCTATTTGTCCCACCAGCAAGGCCAAAACGAATTCTTGCTGGTCTGGACCACAACCCCGTGGACACTGACCAGCAATGTTGCCGCAGCGGTCAACCCGGACCTGGATTACGTCAAACTGCGCAGCAAGCGCGACGGCTCCGTCTATTACTTCGCAAAGGACAACCTGGAATTTCAACGGCTCGCGAAGGAGTTCAAAGAAGGCTTCGGCCGACCCGAATGGTCATGGCCAAGTGGCGTGCCGAAGCTCAAGAGCATTGGGCAGATCTTCAAAGAGCAAGGTGGCTACGAGATCGAAGCAACGCTCAAAGGCTCAGAGATGATCGGCTGGGAATACACCGGGCCGTTCGATGACCTGCCTGCTCAAAGCGAGATGGGTGGCGTGCCGTTTGATCCGCGCGTGAAGGACAAGTGCGGCAAGACGTGTCATCGCGTTGTCGATGGTGGTCGCGACTTCAAAGGGAACCCGATGGTCGTGGCCGGTGAGGGAACCGGCATTGTCCACATCGCTCCGGGATGCGGTGATGTGGACCATACTCTGGGGCAGCAATTGGGCATCGTCGGTATCGCTCCGTTGGGCGAGGACGGAAGTTTTCTCGTTGGGTTTGGCGAGTTCACGGGAAGAAACTCGACGGATCCGGCGACGGCGGAACTCGTCTTTGAAAAGCTCAAAGCGAAACACCTGCTGGTCAACGTCGAGCAGTACCCGCACATCTACCCGCATTGCTGGCGGACGGGGGACGAGCTGGTCTTTCGGCTGGTCGATGAGTGGTTCATCAACATGGACTGGCGGGACGAGATCAAAGAAGTCACCGAGGCGATTCGCTGGCTCCCCGACAGCATCAACGGCAAGGAACGGGAGCTGGAATGGCTCACGTCG
>SYJG01000493.1 GCA_005798445.1 Planctomyces sp. | reverse complement strand
GTGATCCTGATCATGACGACCAACACGGGTGCCGAGGTGATCAAATCTGGCGGCGGCTTCGGCTTCGCCAAAAAGGACGAGGATGCGTCGTACACTGGAATGAAGACTCGCTTGATGCAGGAAGTCGAAAAGGAATTCAAACCTGAATTCCTCGGTCGTATCGACGAGGTCGTCGTCTTCCGTCACCTGACGCGCGAGAATCTGAAGAACATCGTCGAGATCGAACTCGTGAAAGTCCGCGAGCGTCTCAGCGAGAGAAAGCTCAAGCTGGTGCTCACCGACGAAGCTCGCGAGTTCCTGATCGACAAGGGTGGCGACTTGGACTACGGCGCTCGTCCACTACGCCGCTCTGTCGAGCAGTGGGTCGAAGACCCGCTCTCCGAAGAGTTGCTGCGAGGCAGCTTCGCCGGCAAGGACACAATCACGGTCAAGGTCACCGAAACCGGCGATCAAAAGCATCTCTCGTTCGACGGCTCCAACGAACCCGCCGCCGAAGCTGCCAAGCCCGAAGGCGAACTCATCGAAGCCGGCTCAACCGCCGCACCGGTGACCGCAGGGGCATAACGCCAACCAATACAAAAGCCCGGCATCCGAAAGGTGCCGGGCTTTTTTTGTAAATGGTGTTTCAAAATCAGTAGGTCAGGCTTTCCAGCCTGACCCGGATTGGCAAAATCGCGTCGATCTTTGATCGAGTCAGCCTGGAAAGGCTGACCTACTCCTGGCTTGCTGGTCCAGGAAGGACGAGTCATGCGGCCGCGAATCTCCGATGAACTTGCACGTCGTCAACTCCTGCAATGTCAGCTCTGCGAACATCGCTGTCTGGCGAATCGCTCGGCCGGCGAACGCGGGCCATGCCAGGCGTTGACGGAGGCTCGTGTGTTTCGACAGCGCGTCGAATGGGGCGAAGAGTCGGAGCTGATTCCGTCGCATCTGTTTTATTTGTCTGGTTGCGATTTGCGATGTGCCTTCTGCATCGCCGAGGCGAATGCGTTCGATCCGCTGCGCGGCACGGTCCTGACGGCCGACTTCTTACGGCAAGCGATTCCGAAGGGGCGGGCTCAGGGAGCGAAGAACATTCAGTGGGTTGGCGGCGAGCCGACGATTCACATTCCGGCGATCCTGTCGGCGATGGCCGGGATCGACGACCTGCCGCCGGTCGTTTGGAAGTCCGACTTCTACGGGACTCCGGAAGCGTTTGAACTCCTCGACGGCGTTGTTTCGGTCTTCGTGCCGGACTTCAAATTTGGCAACGACGAGTGTGCTCAGCGGATCGCCGGCGTGCCTCGTTACTTCGGAGTGGTGACTCGAAATCTGCGGCTGGCAGCGAAGCAGGCGGATGTCATCGTGCGGCATCTGCTGCTTCCCGAACATTGGGATTGTTGCTTCGTGCCGATCTGTGAGTGGTTGCTCCGCGAGATGCCGACGGTAAAGTTGAGCCTGCGTGACGGGTATCTGCCGATGTGGCAAGCTCGGCAGCACGCGGACTTGAGCCAGTTGCTGAAGCCAGGAATCGGCGATCGTGCTCGCGAATGGGCGACGCGATTGGGATTGAATGTGATTCGATGACGACAGTCGCGCCAATAAAACGAATGCTGATCTCCGCCGACGATGAAGCGGCCGTGACCGATATCCGCATCGCTCCCGACGGTCGCGTGTTCGTGTTCGGCACGTCGCGGCCAGTGCTGGAGATGCTCAACGAGCTGGGTTGGGGAGACGCGGCGGTCGCGGCTCGGATACAAGCCTGTAGCCCAGGCCCTTGTGGCCTGGGTGATTCGTCAAATGAGAAATCAACCGACCCACAAGGGGTCGGGCTACACGACATCGACCAACAGGAATCCGCACCATGACGAATCCGACCGAGACGGAATTAAAGCCCGCGACGCCGACGGTCGCTCCCGCCAGCAAGCCAAAGCCGGCCGCCGTCGCTCGGCCGGAAGCGAGTGCGTCGCGAAAGCTCGATGCCCCGGAAGAACTGGAAGTTCTGATCCGCGCGCGATACCCGATCATCTACGTCGTCAGTTGGGAAGAGGAACGAGTCGAACGGTGTCTGCGACAGATCGCCGAGTCACGCAACAAGAAGCTCTTTGTCTGGACGCTGTCCTCTGGCATTGTGAAGTCGGGAGCGGAACCGCCTCGTGGCAAAACGAATGCGACCTGCGATCCGCTCGCGGCGCTGGACTCGGTTGTTGAACAGATCGAGCCGGCGATTTATCTCTTCAAGGACTTTCATCATTTCACATCGGGCGATGGTCCGCGAGCATGCGCGAACATTCCGGTTTATCGGCGGTTGCGCGATGTCGCGCTGCATTTGCGTGACACATACAAGTCGATCGTCATCGTCTCGCCGCTGCTGCGGATCGCGCCCGAGTTGTCCAAGGACATCACCGTGCTGGACTTCGATTTGCCAAAGCCCGACGACTTTGGTCAGTTGCTGGACCGCATCGTCGATGACGTCAAAGACAACCCGCAGGTGAAGATCAATCTCGATACCGACTCGCGCGAGCGGGTGCTCAACGCGGCTCGCGGGCTGACGCTGAAGGAAGCGGAGAACGTCTTCGCGAAGACGCTGGTGCTCGACGGCAAGATCGACGCCGACGACATCAGCATCGTGTTCAGCGAGAAGCAGCAGATCATCAAAAAGAGCGGCTTACTGGAGTATTACGAGACTCAGGAAGGCTTCGGCCACGTCGGCGGCATGAAGAATCTGAAGCAGTGGTTTCAAAAGCGAAGCATCGCATTCACGGATCGCGCGGCGAAATTCGGACTGCCTCCGCCACGCGGTGTTTTACTGCTGGGGGTGCAAGGTTGCGGCAAAAGTTTGTGCGCGAAGGCCGCCGCCGCACTCTGGAAACAGCCGCTGCTGCGATTCGACATCGGGCGGCTGTTCAGCAGCTTGATCGGTTCCAGCGAAGAGAACATCCGCCGCGCGATTCAAACGGCGGAGAGTGTTGCTCCGGCAATCTTGTGGATCGACGAAATCGACAAAGCGTTCGCCGGTGCGACCGGTTCGGCCGGCAACGACGGCGGCACGTCGTCTCGTGTGTTCGGCACGCTGCTGACTTGGATGTCTGAAAAGACCTCGCCTGTGTTCGTGATCGCTACGGCCAATGACATCAGCCACCTGCCTCCCGAACTGCTGCGCAAGGGCCGTTTGGACGACATTTTCTTCGTCGATCTGCCGACCGAGGAGGAGCGGATCGACATGTTCCGCATCCACTTGAAACGTCGCGGCCGAAACCCCGAAAAGTTCGACACCGTTGAACTGGCTCGGCTCAGCGACGGCTTCAGCGGCGCGGAAATCGAAGAAGTTGTCATCGCCGCGCTGTTCGATGCCTTCAGTCAGCGCAGCGACGTGGACACTGAGATTCTCAAGCGGAGCGTCGGCGAAACCGTGCCGCTGTCAAAGACGATGCCCGAAGAATTGAATCGCCTGCGAACCTGGGCAGTCGGCCGAGCCCGTCTGGCCTCGGCCAGTTTCACCAAGAGTGCGGAAGAGGGTCGAAGAAAGATTGAGCTGTGACGTGGGGCAGGTTTTCAACCTGCCCGTGAAAAGTCAGGCAGGTGGAAAACCTGCCCCACGATCGAAAGGAACTCCCATGAGCAGCGTCATTCTGGTGACTCCGTTGATCATCGCGAATTGGTCGGTGATCTCGGCGGCGGTGTTGGGTGCCTGCACAGCGATGGGCTTCTCGGTGGCGAGTGGTGCCGCGGCGGGCGTGCGAGCCAAAGCCGGGTCATCGGTCACTCGCACGGAAATTGAAGTCGAGAACAGCGAAGTGCTCGCCGATGCCGCCGGGACCGACGAGCAAATGGTAATCGAGAAGGATGGTGTGCGTGCGACCTTCAGCCGCGACGCGCGCGGAGCACTCAAGGTCTGCATGGAAGGAGCTGGGTACTCTAAAGGACAGCTCAAACAGATCGGCCAAGAGCTGATGGAGCAGGTGACTCAGCAGTACGTCTATCACCGTGTCGTGACCGAATTGAATCAACGTGGAATGCCGATCATCCACGAAGAGGTCGAAGCCGACCGCACGGTGAAGATTCGCGTGCGAAACTGGTAATCGAACTGTAGCCCAGGCCCTTGTGGCCTGGAGGATTCGCCGGAAAGCGGGATCATCCGACCCACAAGGGGTCGGGCTACAGTGAATCGAGACAATTCCAAAGCGGCGATGAATCGCCGCACTCCAAAGGAAATCACATGGCCGAAGAAATCGAAATCAGCATCAGCCCGACCGGGCAAGTCACCGTTCGCACGATCGGCATCAAGGGGCCAAAGTGTGTTCAGGCGGCGGAAGCTGTTGCCAAGATCATCGGGCAGATCGAATCGCGCGAACTGACCAGCGAATACTACGAGGCTGAAGGGCACATCAGCGGCCAAATCGAAGTGCGCGGACGGTGGTGAACCATGCAATGTTCCAGCTGCCGCTTTGAAAATATGCCGGGGATGAAGAAGTGCGTGCGCTGTGGCGGCATGCTCGGTGCGATGTTGTCGGACATCAACGTGCAGCCACCGCGTGCCAGTCAGCGGCGGCTCCGAGGCTTCGACGGCATCAGTCGGTTTTGGAATCGGCTGACCGGTAGTTCGCGGCGGCGAATCGGAGAGTTCCAGGCCGACATCGATGTCGCGGTGCCACTGTTCACGTTGATCTGGCCGGGTTGGCCGCAACTTCATGCTGGCCGAACCTGGCTGGGGCGAATCTTCTCGTTGCTCTTTGTGCTGACGCTGATTCCAGCGCTGCTGACCTGGGGTAGCTGGCTGAGCACATTGCTGTTGGGTGTGGCATTGGCCTGCCACTTCTCCAGTGTGATGGACATTTCGCTCCACACCGACGAAGGCCGGCAGAATATGGGCCAAATGATTGCTCTGCTCGGAGTGGTCGTCGTGGTGGTTTACGTTCCCGCGTATTGGTTCGTTCACAGACTCGCTCTGCCGATTGTGATCCAACAGACACTGAATCCAGGGCTGCCGGCCGGGGATGTCGTGTTGATCAATCGACGGTTGCTCACAGGATCGCGGATGCAGCCCGGAGATGTCGTGCTTTACGATCAGGACGGTGGGGCGATTCCCGGCTACTACATCCGGGGTGACTGGATGGAACGAGTTTTGGCGCGGGGCCCCTGCCGGGTCTCGTTCGCCAAGCAGCAACTGCAAGTGGATGGTCAACCCGTTGCGCATCGACCGTTGTCGGGGCAGATCCCCGAAAACTTGGAGCTGACGATTCCGGCCTTTCACGTCCTGATTGCACCTCCGATCTTCATCGGGCGTCCAAATCAAGAGGTTCAGGCAGCCAGTTGAAATTGATCTACCGGCAGTTTGGCTTGCTGAGTTATAGACCGCGAAAGGGTTTGGGAGAAACATCCAGGTCTCAGGGACGAGACGATGAATGCAGAACTGACAGAGGCTGTGATTGCAACGGCTCG
>SYJG01000492.1 GCA_005798445.1 Planctomyces sp. | reverse complement strand
AGGGAGAGGGGACCGGAATGGAAATCTCGCCAGGAGTCCATGCCATGCGATCCTTCGCGTCTTGCCTCTTGCTGCTGTTTGCCGTCTCGCTCCAAGCCGCCGAGCCGCCGAAAAGTCCGCTCTCGCCGGAGGAGTCGCTCAAGCACTTCGTCCTTGCCGACCCCAACCTGCAGATCGAAATCGTCGCCGCCGAGCCGGAAGTCATCGACCCGGTCGCCATCCAATTCGACGAGCACGGCCGCCTGTGGGTCGTCGAACTGAGCGACTACCCCAACGGGCCCGAACCGGGCAAGCCGCCGATGTCGCGGATCAAGTTGCTCGAAGACAAGGATGGCGACGGCCGCTACGAGACCGCTCACATCTTTGCCGACAAACTGCTGTTCGCGACCGGAGTCCAGCCGTGGGACGGCGGAGTCATCGTGACGCTGGCCGGCGAGGTCGCGTACTTCAAAGACACCGACGGCGATCACAAAGCCGACCTCCGCGAGACATGGTTCACTGGCTTCGCCCAAGCCAACCCGCAACTGCGAGCCAATCATCCGACCTTCGGCCCCGACGGTTGGATCTACGTCGCCAACGGCCTCCGCGGCGGCGACGTGATTGCCAAGAAGAAGAACTGGCCAAGTAGGTTGGGACTCCGTCCCGACCCGTCCGGTAAAGAAAAGGTCGGGACGGAGTCCCAACCTACGGAACCGCAGCCTGTCTCCCTCACCGGCCGCGATTTCAAATTCGATCCGCTCACTGGCCGCTACGAGGCGATCTCTGGCAACGGGCAATTCGGGATGACGTTTGATGCGTGGGGGAATCGGTTCGTGTGCGACAACCGGCATCCGTGCCGGCATGTGATCTTTGAGGAAGACTTCATCAAGCGTTGTCCGCACGTCGCGTTTCCGGCGGTGGTCCACGACGTGATCCCGGCGGACGACAAGAACCGAGTCTTTCCGCTGACCTCGGCCTGGACGACGAGCAACCTGCATGCGGGGACGTTCACGGCCGCGTGCGGCGTGACGGTCTACACCGGCGACTGGCTGCCGGAAGAGTTTCGCGGCAACGTTTTTGTTTGCGAGCCAACCGGCAACCTCGTCCAGCGAGCGATCCTCGAACCCGACGGCGTGACGTTCAAGTCGCGGAATCCATACCGGCGAACGGAACTGAGCGGCACGGCGCGAGCCGCCGGGACACCGGGGGCAGACCAACCGAAGCGCGATTCGACGCCACCGGCGGCGCGCGCCGTGCCGCTCACGAACGGAACGCAGGAATTCCTCGCGTCGCGAGACGACTGGTTCCGGCCGGTCGATCTGCAAAACGGCCCGGACGGAGCGTTGTACGTCGTGGACATGTACCGCGCCGTGATCGAGCACCCCGAATGGGTTCCCGACGAACTCAAAAAACGCCCCGACACCTGGCTCGGAAACGACAAGGGACGCATCTATCGCATCAGACCGAAGAGTGGGCAACCGACGAAGATTGATCTTGCTGTTCTGCGTGAACGCCCCGTGTCGCAGATTCGTTCCAGAAACCGCTGGGTTCAGATGACGGCACGGCGTCTGATGACGCGCGACGGAACGATTCACAGCGAGAATCTTCCTGGACTCGCTGGTGAAGTGGATTACGGCTCGCGCGACATCGAGCTGATTCGAACACTCCGGCCACTGACAGCGGACGTCCAAATTCGCAAAGAGGATTTGAAAGACGGAACGACGATTCAATTTTTTCCGTGGGAGCAACTTCGACATGCAGAACCGCGAGTCCGTTTCACTGCTTTGCAAACGTTTGCGCTCATCTCGTCGATTTCGCCGATCGCGATTCAGTCGTCTGTGCCAGACCTAGCTGTCGCAGATGCGAGTGATCCTTGGGTGCGACAGGCTTGTGTTGCAGTTGGTGCGGACAACGCCGCGTTGTTGCTCAACCAAGTTCTTCAGCGATGCGACGACCGAGACCTGTGGAAACGTGACGGCGTCACCGAACTCGTCAGCCTGATCGGTGAGCAAGTCGGTGCGCGGGCCACTGACATTGATTTGAATTTGTCGATTGCTCGTCTTTGCCAAGCTGTCCGCTCAGGTGAGGCCTATCATCGCAATTGGCACGAATTCGAGGTCGGGTTGTCCGGACTGCTCGCAGTTTCGCATGGCCTGACGCGTCGCGGAGCATCGTTTGCGAGTTTGGACGGCGTGCTCAGCGAGTCGGCGAAGTTTGGTTTGAAGGATGTCAGCCGCGCGTGTGGTGGCCGCAGCATCGCAGAAGATGCTGCGCCTGCACTCCGAAAATTGGCAATCCGATGGTTACGCTTCGCCGAATTCGATGGCTTCTACAGCCACGGTGCTCAACTGCGCCAATTGAGCGAAACTCTCTCCGATCAATCGTTGCGACTCGTTGCTCTCGAATCATTCGCCTCGTTCCGACTTCCCGAAGTCGATGCGTGGCTCGTCGAGCGCTATCGCTCCGAAACACCCGCGATTCGTCGGGCGATCTTGGCGGCGTTGTTCGCGTCGAAGGAGCGGCAACTGCGGTTGCTGGAGGCCATCGAGCAAGGGGAGATCGCCGCCACTGAGCTGGGGCCAGTGCAGGCCAATCAACTGACGCAATCGAAAGACGAAACCGTTCGCGAGCGGGCAAAAACCATTCTCGCCGCGGCGGCTCCGGCGAGTCGCAAGGAGGTGTTGGACGCCTATCAGCCAGCTCTGTCGCTCAAGGCCGATCCGAAACGGGGACGCGAACTGTTCGTCAAGAATTGCTCGACCTGCCACCGCGTCGACAACGTCGGAGTCAACGTCGCTCCGGACATCTCCGACACACGCACCAAGAAACCCGAACAACTCCTGCTGGACATCCTCGACCCCAACAAAGCCATCGACGCCAACTACTTCGCGTATGCCGTCGTGACCAAAGAGGGCAAAACGGAATCGGGAGTCATCAGCTCCGAGACCGCGACGTCGATCACGCTCAAACAACCCGAAGGCAAAGTCTTGACGCTGCTGCGTACGGACATCGACGAACTCCGCAACACCGGCCTGTCGCTGATGCCGATCGGCGTCGAGAAGAACATTGACCAGCAAGCGATGGCCGATCTGATCTTCTGGCTGAAGAACTGGCGCTACCTCGACGGCAAAGTCCCGGCGACGAGTTTGGGCAAGTAAGCTCACGAGCGAGTGAACGTAGTCGCCTCGCTCCCGCGAGGCGAAGCTAGATCGATCGACTCCCAATTTTGAGAGTCTGAAAATTTCTGAGTTTCGGTCAGGTGATTGAACTATTTGGGGTTGATAGTTTTCTGGTGGTAGCTCAGCCTCGCGGGAGCGAGGCTGCTACGTTCGCGAGACAGGTACGATGACTCACGACGAGTTTCCGTTTCGGTGCTTTGAGCCGCAGGCGGATTACAAAGTCGTCGAACGCAAGCTGCCGCATTGGTCGCAGATCGGGACCATCTGCTTCATCACGTTTCGGACCAATGATTCGATCCCGAAGGACGTGTTGGAGCTGTGGACTCGGCAGCGTGAGGACTGGTTGAAGCGACACGGGATCAATCCGCACTTCGACTCGTGGCGTCAGCAACTGCGCGAACTGGATCGTCGTGTGCAGGTGGAGTTCTTCCGCGAATTCTCTGACCAATGGCACAAGCATCTCGATGCTTGTCATGGCGAGTGTGTTCTCCGGCAGCCGGAGTTGGCCGAGATCGTGGCCCAAAGTTTGCGGCATTTCGACGACAACCGTTACGACCTGACGGACTACGTCGTCATGCCGAATCATGTGCATGTCCTGGCGGCGTTTCCCGATGAAGATGCAATGCTGGCTCAATGCGAGTCTTGGAAGCACTTCACCGCGACGCAGATCAACCGCCGCTTGCAACGCTCCGGCCGCTTCTGGCAACGGGATGGATTCGACCACCTCGTCCGCACGGCCGATCAAATTGAAGCCCTGCGGCGTTACATTACTCGCAACCCAGGCAACGCTCGGCTCCGAGACGGCGAATTCCTTCACGAATCGAAGTCGCTGGGGCAAAGCCGCGAGCGCGTGAACGTAGCCGCCTCGCTCCCGCGATGCGGAGCTAAGTCTGACGACTCACAACCGCAAACCTGTGTCGTCACCTCGGCTTGTCGTAGGTGCATCAATGAGGTCGGACAAACTTGAGAATGAGAGTCGCTTGGAGATAGCTCCGCCTCGCGGGAGCGAGGCGGCTACGTTCACACGCTCACAACTCGAACCCAACTTCGACGACCGTTTGCGGCGGTTGTTTGATGAGGCCGAGGATGAGGCGTCGGAGCGGTGTTTGTCGTGGGTTTCGGCGTTGCTGGCGGAGTCGCCGTCGGCGGAGTTGTCGCTGGTGGGGCTGGAGCGTTTGTTGCGAGCGGTGCCCGATCAGCGTGAGCTGTTCTGGCAACTGCTACATTCGCCGCGAGCCATCGAAGTCTTGCTCTCAATCTTCGCGGCCAGTCCGTATCTGACGGACCTCCTGCTGTGTGAGCCAGCGTTGCTGTCGCAGTTGACGCAGCCACAATTGCTTCGTGACCTGCGCAGTCGGCCGGAGTTCTTTGACGCCGCAATGCTGGCGGTGAACGCGGCGACGACCATGAATGAGCGAACGATCGCGCTGCGGGATTTCCAACACGGGGAGTTGCTGCGAATCGGCGTGTGCGATTTCTTGGGGCTGTTCGATTTGCGTTCGGTGACGAATCAGTTGTCTTTGCTGGCGGATGCAACCGTGCAAGCGGCGCTCGAGTTGATTTTCACTGGTCATGGCGAGCGGCAGGGCGTCAGCCCTCCGAACATGGAGACGAACGATGGTACGAATCCTCGGAGGGCTGACGCCCTGCCGTTCGCCTTCGCGGTGCTCGCGCTCGGCAAACTCGGTGGTGAGGAATTGAATTACAGCTCGGACATCGACCTCGTCTTCGTCTGCGACGGGGATCCGACTCGGTTTCAGGAGTTGGTGCAGCGGCTGACGAAGGAGCTTTCGGATGTGACGTCGCACGGGATCTTGTACCGCGTCGATTTGCGACTGCGTCCATGGGGCAACGCGGGGCCGCTGGTCGTGTCGGTCGAGACGTACCTCGATTATTTGCGGGAGCAAGCTCAGTTGTGGGAACGGCAGGCGTTGCTGAAAGCTCGCGTGATCGCGGGGGACTTCGCGGTCGGCCAGCGATTTCTCGAACAATCGCAGCCGTTGATCTTCAGTGCGTCGGCCGAGGACGTGCGGCACAGCGTCTGGCAGGCGAAACAACGGATTGAGCAAGACCTGAAGCGTAAGGGCAAAGCGGCTGGCGAAGTGAAGCTTGGAGTGGGCACGATTCGGGATGTCGAGTTCGTTGTGCAATGCTTGCAACTGCAAAATGGCCACGAGGTGCCGACGGTACGGAGCATCAACACGCTCGACGGACTGGTGCGACTGGCCGAGGGGGGCTTCGTGCGGGCGGACGAGTACCGCGAACTCACATCGGCGTACCTCTTGTTCCGCGTCATCGAGCACAGCTTGCAACTCAAGCACAGCCGTCAAACGCATTCATTGCCGACCGAACCAGCCGAGTTGGACTTGCTCGCGCGGCGGCTCGACTTTCCGTCGGCCGAGCAACTGACGACGCATTTTCAACAACATCGCTCGGCGGTCCGGCGCATTTTCGAGAAGTACGTCGGGGTCGAGAACGGATCGCCGCCGATCAAGGCCGAGTCGTTTCCAGAAGACGCTGCGTCGTCGATCGCTCGTCCCGTCGCCGAGGATCGCTTGCGTTCGCAACTCTGGAGCCGTCTGTCTGACGACAACCCGTTGATCGTCGATTGGCGGCCAAGGTCTGCGAGCCTCGGGAAAGTGACCATTGTCGGTTTCGACCAGTTGGGCGACCTGTCGATGATGTGCGGCCTGCTGTTCGTCGGCGGGTTCGACATCGTCGAGGGTGACGTCTTCACGGAAGAGCGATTTACGGATTCGAGCCAGCCATTGCGGTTCGTGAATTCGTTTGTGGTCCGACGCCGTGTGGAAGTTGGGAGTTTCCTTGCCGACGGAATTAGCCGAAACGCGCTAGCGTCCAGTTCTCGCGCGTGTGGTTCATCCGAACCGGGAGCTAGCACCCTCCAGCTCATAGAGGTGCCTGGGCAGTTTGCCGTTGCGCTGCAACACGATTTGCTCGATCTCCTCAATCAAGCGCGGACAGGAGGTCGATGCGAAGCGCAGGCGAGGCTTGCGAAGCGAGTCTCTGAGGCACTGCCGACCGCTCGGCCGGCTGGTCCGGTGCATTCGCCGGTTGAGATTGAATTCGATAACGACTCGCATGCGGATGTGACGCTGATCCGCATCGCGTCAGACGACACCAGCGGTTTCTTGTACGAGTTGACTAACTCGCTGGCGCTGCTGGGAATCGATGTTCGGCAAATGACGATTCGCACCGACGGCTCGCGCGTGCGAGACACGTTGCTGGTCACCGACGACTCCGGTCGCAAGTTGCTCGACGAGAATCGTCAGCAAGTGCTTCGCACAGCGGTCGTGTTGATCCAGCACTTCACCGATTTGCTGCCGCAGTCTCCTAATCCTGAAGCCGCGCTGCTGCATTTCCAAGAACTGCTCGAACGGGAATTGCTCGAACCGGACTGGCTGACACGGCTCACGTCGCTGCAAAGGCCGGAAGTGTTGGCCGCGCTCGCGAAACTGCTGGGCGTAAGCGATCTGCTGTGGGAAGATTTTCTCCGCTTGCAGCATGCGAGCCTGTTTCCGGTCGTCACCGACATCGTTGGTTTGCGGCTTCGAAAGTCCCGCGAGTTGTTGACCTCGGAACTTGCGACCGAGCTGGCTTCAAGCTCGACGTTTGCCGAATGTTGCGACCGGCTGAACGCCTTCAAAGACCGCGAGATGTTTCGCATCGACATGCGGCATGTGACGGGCATCGTTGCAGACTTCATCGAATTCGCGCACGAACTGACCGACCTTGCCGAAGCGGTCATCGTTTCCGCCTGCGCGTTGGCCGAGCGAGAAGTCATTACTCGACGGGGGCGTGTCCAACACGAAAGCGATCCGACGTATTGCGTCACCGCGCTTGGCAAACTCGGCGGACGCGAACTGGGATTCGCCTCGGACATCGAATTGCTGTTCGTCTTCTCCGGCCCCGCACCGTCTGAGTTCTGCGAGCGGCTTGTCGAGACGTTTCAGCAGACCATCGTCGCCAAGCGAGCCGGCATTTTTCAGATTGATTTGCGGCTGCGGCCTCACGGTCGAGCCGGCAATTTGGCGGTGTCGCTTGAGGAATTCACGCGGTACTTCGACTCCGATGGCCCGGCCTGGCCCTTCGAGCGGCAGTCGCTGATCAAGCTGCGCCCCATCGCCGGCGACGCGGCGTTCGGCGAGACCGTGTTCCGTCGCCGCGACGAACTGTTGTTTGGCTCTGTCCGTTGGGAAGTCGCTTCGGTCCGAGCCATGCGCGAACGACAAGTTCGGCAACACGTCCAACCTGGTACGTTTCACTCGAAGCTCAGCCCCGGAGCACTGGTCGATGTCGAGTATCTCGTGCAGTTGCTGCAACTCACTCACGGAAAACAGCACCCGTCTCTGCGCGTTCCCGGCACGCTCGACGCGCTGGCGGAACTGGCACGCTTGAATTTGATTCCGAGCAACGCGGACGAATCGCTTCGCGCGGCGTACCTCTTCTTTCGTCGGCTGATCGACGCTCTCCGGATGACTCGCGGCACCGCTGATGATCGGACGCTGCCACCCGTCGTTTCCGAAGAAATGGCGGTCCTCGCGCGGCGGCTGAATGTCCCAGCCGCGGAACTGAGTCAGCTCACCGAGCAACATGCCGCCGAAATTCGTGCCTGGGGCTGGACACTCGGCTGGCCGATCTCGCCCGCGTAGGTCAGGCTTTCCAGCCTGACCCTGATGGGTTTTCCACATCGATCGGAATTCGGGGCAGCCTGGAAAGGCGGACCTACTTGCCGGCCTTCGTCGCAAACGACACCTGCCGGAATTGCGCTGATTGACACGCATCGTAGACCCGCACGACATCACCCAGCGGCACGGGACCGTCGATGTCGAGGATCACCGGAATCTCCGGCGTCGTCTCCGCGAGAGCCAGCAGCGTCTTTCGCAACGAAGGCTCGTCGGAGTACTCTCGATCGTTGAGTTCGACGACCGTGAGGGTCTCCGCACCTTCCGCCGCTCGACGACGCAATCGCAGCCAGACTTCTCCAAACGGTCGCTCAACGATCACCGCATTGGCGGACTCGACCGAACCGGCCGCGAGTTCCGTCGGCAGATGCGACTCAACGGTCTGACCAGCCGACGCGCACACGAAGAAAATCAACAACTGAAAAATGACGTCGATCATCGGCGTCATCGACGTGTTCTCAACTTCGTGGCGGTGAGTGGGAATTCGCATGAGTCGGATAGCCTTGGCGAGCGGGGCGGCGTCAGCCCCCCGATTGTTTCGCTTCCAGACCGGGGGGCTGACGCCACCCCGCTCGCCTGACTACTCCAAAAGAACCGCGAAGCCGAGCTTGCGGATGCCGAGCTTCGCGCAGGTCAATATCAATGGTTCGATCTCGCTGAATGGCACGCGAGCATCGGCTCGTAGTCGGACTTCGACTTCGGCGGCTTTCTCCGGCGATTGAGCCGAGGCGAGGAGTTGCTGTTCGACGGCCGCTCGTTCGGTCCGTTGGTTTCCGAGCAGCCAAACACGTTTGGCGGTGATCGTGATGACGAAACGTCGTGGCGAAGCAGACGGCTGATCTCGGGCCATTGTGGCTTTCGGCAACGTGACCTTTTCGTTGGCGTCGCTGCGGACGATGTACGTCGCCGCCAGGAAGAAAATAATCAGTTGAAACACCACATCGATCAACGGCGTGATGTCGAAGCTCAATCCGAGTTTCCGCCCGCGAGTTGGAATCTTCATGGCGTACCTCCGCGATCGGTGGTTGACCGTTCGCTTTTCGCGACCACTCTTGCCTGCGACGCAACGGCGGCCGTGCCAGGATTTTCAAGCTGCATCTCGGTCGCCGGCTTGCCGCGCAGACTGGCGGCGGCTTTCGTTCGTTCGGTGCGAGGTTCCGTGAGCGCGAAGCGTTTGTAGTCGGCAAAGACCGCCTCAGCCGTCAGCGAACCGTCCGCCACCAACTGATCGATGCGGTTGCGAAAGTGAGCGAACGCCGCCAGCGCGGGAATCGCCACGCACAATCCTTGCAGCGTCGTGACGAGTGCCTTGTAGATGCCGGGTGCTAGCTCCGACACTTGCGGGTTTGCCTTCTGCTCGAACTCCATGAAAGCGAGGATCATGCCCCACACGGTTCCCAGCAGCCCGAGCATCGGCGCGATCGTACCGATGACCGACAAGTACTCGATTTTGCGATACAGCCGCGCGGACTGCTCGACCGCCGCATCTTCGAGTGATTTCTCAACGGCCGAGTAGCCAAGGTCCGTTTCGCGCAGTCCGGCTGCCAAAACGTACGCCAGAAAACTGGGATGAAACTGGCACTGCTGTCGAGCCTCCTCGAAATGCCGCAGCGCCAGATGATGATGAATCGAATCCGCCAGCCCCGGCGGGACCAAGGCGTTGTACCGCAAGCTGATGAGATGCTCGACGATCAGCGCGACCATCACAAAGCTCAGCCCGGTAATGATGTAGCCGATTGTCCCGCCGGCCTCGAACAGTTCGCCAAGGCTCATCATCTTCGGCCCGGCCGGAATCTCCGGCGCGCGATCAGCCGCCCACAGCGTTGACCCACAGAACATCAGCGCGAGTGCAATCACAATTCCGATTCGCCGCCACGACATGAATGACTCCGTTCTCCTCGCGATCGGCTTTCGTTCCGCGCGAGCGGGGCTGAGTGTAGTCGTCCCGCAACAATCCGCGAAACAGTCCGCAACTTCCTCCAGCATGCCGCGAATTGGGAAACGTGCAGGTCGTGCAAACGTAGTCGCCTCGTTCCACGAGGCGAAGCCAAATCAGTCGGCTCACAACTTCAAGCGGCGGTTTCTAGGATTGGGAGTCTTTCGGACGTTGCTCCGCCTCGTGGAACGAGTCGGCTACGTTCACGCGATCCACGCCTTCGGAATACTCACCCGCAAAACTGCATTTTGAGCAGCGCCTCTTTCACGTCTTCCATTGCCATTTGATCTGTCTCGATCGCTTTCGACGAGCAAACGAAAACCGGAGCCTCGCGCGATTCAAATCCCGGCGTCGGCAAGCGGCCGTGACTGCCGCGAACGATCGACGCGTCGAGGCCGATGACGTCCATGTAGTACCGGAAGCCGAGCAGCTTTTGCATCAGCCGTCCCGCAATCCGCAACTTCGGGAAGCTCAGTTGCGGATTGAGAAACAACTCGACCGGGTCGTAGCCTGGCTTGCGATGGATATCGACCGTCCGCGCGTAATCGGGAGCCAGCTCGTCGTCGAGCCAGAAGTAATAGGTGAACCACGACTCCGGTGCGGCGATGACCACCAACTCGCCGGAGCGTTCGTGGTCGATGCCGAACTCCGCTTGAGCGGCGCGATCGAGAACCCGTTCGATTCCCGGCGTCTTCCGCAGCAACTCGGCAACCGGAGCGACATCTTCGGGGCAACGAACGTAAACGTGAGCCACCTGATGATCGGCAACCGCGAACGCTCGCGACGCGCCGGCATCGAGCGTCTCCCAGCCGAGTTTCTCGCGTCGCGCGACGAGATAACCGTACTCCCGCAACACGCGATTGATGTGAACCGGCCGGCTGACGGTAGTGATTGCGTACTCGGACAGCACGACGACATCAGCTCCGCGCGATCGCGCTGCGTCGATGATCTTGCCCGCTTCGGCATCAACCGCGCGGACGTCCTCAGCGATGCGCGGATCGTTCGGGCCAAGCCGTTGCAGGTTGTAGTCCAGGTGGGGCAGGTAGGCCAAAGTCAGCGACGGGTTGTGCTCCTGCATGACGGCAACCGTCGCGTCCGCGATCCAGCGAGTGCTGGTGATGTCCGCCGCCGGTCCCCAGAACTTAAATAGCGGAAACACTCCCAGTCGTTCTTGCAGCCGGTCCTTCAAGTCGGCCGGCCGGCTGTACGAGTCCATGACCTTGCGGCCGTCGGCGGGATAACTCGGCCGGGGCGTCACCGACCAATTCACGTCGGCGTACATGTTGAACCACCAAAACAACTTGGCGACCGTGTAGCTCGGATCTCGCTTCCGCGCCGCGTCGTACAACCGCTCGCCGCGCACAAGTTGATTCGATTGCCGCCAGAACAGAACTTCGGAAAGGTCTCGCCAGTACCAGCCGTTCGCCACGATGCCATGCTCGCGCGGCAGCGTTCCGGTCAGCAACGTCGCCTGTGCCGAACAGGTCACGGCCGGCAGCACCGTCCCCATCGGCTGACCAAAACCGTCCGCCGCCACTCGCGAGATGTTCGGCGTGTTCGGGCCGAGCATCTCGTGCGTGAGACCAACCACATTGATAACAACGAGTGGACGAAGCATGAGCAGAGCCTGTCGGATTTCACGTTGCGAATCAATGTCCGGCCGAACGCCGATGGCCGATCGGCTCACGGTTGTCGGCCAAACGGTCAGAACAACATGGCTTGCACCAACGGTGCGGGCGGCGCAACGATGTCGTCTGGCAATGATTCACCGATGACGAACCACGGACTCGGCTCTTGCTGCTCGGCGGCAAAGACATTCGCCGCCGAGCCGAATTGAGCCAACGCGGTACGAGCCGCCGCCGATGCGAGGTCAGCCGAGTTGCACTCGCGGCTGATGTGCAGCAGGACGAGCTGCTGCAGCCGATCCGCACCCGATTGCTTGAGCACTTCGCCCACCAACTCGCAAGCTTGAGCGTTTGAGAGATGTCCCTCGTCGCCGAGAATGCGGTGGACGAGCCACGGTGGCCGCGGACTTTGTCGCAGCAAGTCCGGGTCGTGATTGAACTCCAATGCGAGCAACTCGACGTCAATCAATCGCTCCAAGAGACCGCGATCCCAGCAGCCCAAGTCGGCAGCGTAGACAAAGGCCGATTGAGGAGACTCAAAGCGAAACCCAAACGTCGCGCCTCCATCATGGCGGACTCGAAACGGACGACACTGCCAGTTCACCGAGATGGCGATCGACCGCTCACCGACGAACGGACGGAACAATCGGCTCCGTTCAAGATCAGCGAAGTCTGGGCATCCGAGACGGAATGCGGCGGCGTGATCGCGATGACAAAACACCGGCACACGCGACGTCCAGCAGCGGCTCAGCGACTTCGGCTTCCAGTGATCGGTGTGCCGATGAGTCACCAGCACGCCGCGAATCTGCGACCAATCGGCGTCCACCATCGCCAGCCGCGCGTCGAGCTCCTTCGGCTCCAATCCAAGGTCGATCAGCCAGCGTTCGCCGTCGCACTCGACCAATGCCGAGTTCCCCGCGCTGCCGCTGGCCAAGATCGTGAGACGTGCCGTCATCGCGGTTCCTGTAGCCCGACCCCTCGTGGGTCGGTCGATTTCCCAAGCTCATCAAATCATCCAGGCCACAAGGGCCTGGGCTACGGAACTATCGCGCCGTCCAACCGCCATCGACCGTGACAAGGCTGCCGGTCATGTAGCTGGAGGCCTCGCTGGCCAGGAAGATCGCGGCTCCTTGGATTTCCTCCATGCGGCCCCAACGCTGGAAGGCGACTGCTCCGACGACGTTTTTCTTCGCGTCTTCGGTCTCGGCGATGGAGACGTTCATCGGCGTCAGGAACGGACCGGGGCAGATCGCGTTGACGGTGATATTCCACGCGGCGAGCTCCAAGCCGAGCGTCTTGGTCATCTGCACGACCGCCCCTTTGCTGGCGGCGTACGGCGAGCGAAGCGCGAGGCCCACCAAGCCAATCGTGCTGGCGATGTTCACGATCTTGCCGTACTTCCGCGACTTCATGTGTGGCACAACCGCTCGCGTGCAGAGCCACACGCCGTCGGTGTTGATGCTGTTGACCTTTCGGAATTGTTCGAGCGTCAGCTCTTCAATCGGTCCACGAATGTTGATCCCGGCGTTGTTCACCAGAATGT
>SYJG01000491.1 GCA_005798445.1 Planctomyces sp. | reverse complement strand
AGCCGAAGGAGCCGACAAAGCACCAATACGACTACGACGCCGCCGCGTGCCTGAACTTCATCCGCGCGAACGACCTCGAAGGGATCGTGAAGCTGAACATCGAAACGAACCACGCGACGCTCGCTGGCCACACGATGATGCACGAGCTGGAATACGCCTCGATCCAAGGGGCACTCGGCAGCATCGACGCGAACACCGGCGACCTGCTGCTCGGCTGGGACACCGACCAGTTCCCGACCGACATCTACCTCACAACGCAGTGCATGTTGGTTATCATGAAGCAGGGTGGCCTCGCCCCCGGTGGCGTCAACTTCGACGCGAAGGTCCGCCGCGAATCGTTCGAGCCGCTCGACCTGTTTTACGCCCACATCGGCGGCATGGACGCGTTCGCTCGCGGTCTGAAGATCGCCGCCGCGATCCGCAAAGAGGGCATCCTGTCCGACCTCGTCAAGCAGCGCTACAGCAGCTACGACACCGGCATCGGCCAACAAATCGAACAAGGCAAAGTCGGCTTCGCCGAGCTGGAAAAATACATGCTCGCCAAAGGCAATCCCGCCCCGAACGACTCCGGCCGACAAGAAATGATCGAGAACATCATCAACGAGTACCTGTAGTCTTCGAAAGGAGACCTTGTGATGAGTACCGAGCCTTCACCGACCGAAGCTGAATCCAAGACAGCACAGAAGGATGAATTCGATTGGGTTCCCTTCGTGCTCTGCGCAGGAATCGGGATCGTGTGGCTCTGGGGCTCGTTTGCGCTCGAACATTATTTCGGGATTGATTTCAAGTTCCGAAAGCTCCAGCCGGGCCAACGTCCGATCTCAATTTGGTTCCCGCTCATTGGCACGGCCGTGACACTTCTTGTGGCTCCGATTTGGTATCTTCGCTCGGCAAGTTTCAAATCACGAGCTGTGACCGCCGCCGGAGTCATCACTTCGATCGGAACAGTTTCTTTGAAGGGTTGGCGAGACGTTTCATATCGCTATGAATTCAACAACCAAACGATCGAAGGAAAACATTCCGTGATCACACAAACGGCCGACAAATTGAAAGTCGGTGATTCAGTGCAAGTACTCGTTGATCCTACGAACCCTCAAAATAGTCAACTTGCTGGTTGACTTGTGGAGTTAGTTGTGTCCGGTCCTGATTTTTCCAAAGCCGAGCTCATTCCCGTCATCGCTCAAGACATCGCCACTGGCGATGTGCTGATGCTGGCCTACATGAACCAAGCGGCCTATCAAGAGACGCTGCAAACCGGTCGCGTCTGCTACTGGAGCCGCAGCCGCCAGAAACTCTGGCGCAAGGGTGAAGAGAGTGGCAACGTCCAAGAGCTGAAGGAAATCTACTACGACTGCGACGCCGACACGCTGCTCGTGAAGGTCAACCAAATCGGCGGAGCCGCCTGCCACGAAGGCTACAAAAGCTGCTTCTTCCGCCGCATCGACCCGGCGACCGGAAACGTCCTCGTCGTCGGCGACCGAGTCTTCGACCCGAAAGCGGTCTACAAAAAGTAACAGGCGAGGAACACTAATCGGCACTGATCGTCACTAATCTCGGAGATGGGACTCCTGAATTAGCGAAGATGAGTGCCGATTAGTGTTCCCAAAAAATCAATCGAGAAGTTCGACATGTCAGACAAAGTTCTCAAGCTCGGAATTCCAGCCGGCAGCCTGCAAGAGGCGACCGCCGCGCTGTTTCAACGCGCGGGGTACAACATCAAATTTCAGTCGCGGAGCTACTACCCGACGATTGACGATCCGGAAATCGAGTGCATGTTGATCCGCGCTCAGGAAATGGCGCGGTACGTCGAAGAGGGAGTGCTCGACGCGGGCATCACCGGGTTCGACTGGATTCAAGAGACGAACGCCGACGTCACCGAAATCTGCGAGCTGATGTTTTCCAAAGTCAGCCGCAACCCGGTGCGCTGGGTGTTGTGCGTGCCGAATGACTCTCCGGTGAAGACCGTCAAAGATCTGCAAGGCAAGCGAATCGCGACCGAAGTGGTCGGCCTGACGACCCGCTACCTCGCGAAGCACGGCGTCACCGCGAAGGTCGAATTCAGTTGGGGCGCGACGGAAGTGAAACCGCCGAAGCTGGCGGACGCGATTGTTGAAGTTACCGAAACCGGCAGTTCGTTGCGAGCCAACAACCTGCGAATCGTCGAAGAGCTGTTGCAGAGCACGACGCGATTCATCGCCAACAAGTCTTCTGCTGCCGACCCGTGGAAGAAGAACAAGATCGACAACATCGCGCTGATGCTTGCCGGTTGCTTGAATGCCGAGGGTAAAGTCGGCCTGATGATGAACGTCCGCCGGAGCGATCTCGAAAAGGTGCTCAAGCAGCTCCCCGCGCTGCAAATGCCGACGGTCTCGTCGCTGTCGGACCCCGATTGGGTGGACGTCAACACGATCGTCGATGAGTCGCTCGTCCGCACGATCATCCCGGCTCTGAAGACCGCCGGCGCTCGCGGCATTGTCGAGTACGGCATCAACAAGATCATCGACTGAGTTCGTAGGATGGGCACTCTTGCCCGTCCGGTTTTTGAAGGTGACGGGAAAGAGTGCCCGTCCTACGCATGAGCGTCACCGTCCTGAAACTCGGCGGCAGCCTGCTCGATCTCGGTGACTTGCCGGATCGGTTGGGGTCAGTATTCAAGATGCTCGACGACGACCGGCCGTTGCTCGTTTGCGGAGGCGGTGATGCGGCCGATGTTGTGCGACGTTGGCATGAAACACACGCCCTCGATGAAGAGCAATCGCACTGGCTGGCGATGGATTCGATCCGGCTGAATCAACGGCTGCTGCTGACGCTGATGCCGGAATTGGAACTGGTCTCGAACCGGGCCGCCGCCGAGTTAGCATGGTCGCACGGCCGAGTTCCGTTGCTCGACTTGATGGCCTTCGTCAGCATCGAGGAATCAACCGCCGAACAAGACACGGTACTGCCTCACGCTTGGGACGTGACCAGCGATTCGCTCGCCGCCTGGGTCGCCATCCGCTGGCCGGCAAGTCGGTTCGTGTTGCTGAAGTCGGTTGAATTGCCAAACAAAGATGCCCGCTGGACGTTGCAGACTGCCGCCGATGCGGGATTCGTGGACCGCTATTTCCCCAGGCTTACATCGAGTTTGCCGCCGACATTTTGGTGTGACCTGCGCAGCAACACGGAAGCGGGAATACAACCACTCGCCGACTGACGAAGGACGGACGGGGGCGTCCATCCTACAAAGTGCGGTGATCAGTCCTTTTTCGGGGCGGACAGTTTCGGACGATCAGGGCAGGGGTGTTGGAACGGGAGTTTGGCTCCGCGCCACGAGCCTTTGGCGTCGTGCTTGAGTTCGGCGTAGTTCTTTGCGAGTTCGACGACCGCGTCGTCGCTCTTGTCGACGTCCAGCGCGAGCCAATGTCCTTCGACGCCGGTCTTCGCGACGCGAATGCCAGCGGCGAGTCGGCCGCGATGATCGCCTCCGGCACAGTCACCCGCGATGAGTGCGGCCATCAAGCGATCGGCGAGGCTTCCTTCGGTCTCCTCGTAGGCGCGAGCCATCTCGGTGATGACGGCTCGGCCGGTGAGCGTGTTTCCTTGGCAGCAGTAGAAGCGACCGGTCATTGCTCCCCAGTAGCGGCTCGCTTCGGGAGCTTGCGTCGGGTTGTGAACGGCCGCTTGACCCTGCATGTCGATGATCGCCAACTGACGGAGTTCCGGCGTCTTGTCGTCCTTGAGCAACTCGGCGATCACCGCTTCCGGCCGCTTGCCCGATTGCAGCAGGTCGAGCGCCGGTTCACCCCACTTCGGGACGTGATAATGCTGAGTGCAAAACGCACCGACATCAGCTCGGACATACGGCACGACCTTGCCAACGGCCGGATACTTGCTGGCGACTGCCGCACCGCAGACGTGATTCTCTGGATCGACCGCGACGATCGAGAACGTCGCAGTGATCGCAGGCGGAGCGGCATCTAGCGATTGGCAGAGCCCTGACGCCAGCGAAATGAAGGTCACCAACCAGATTCGATTCATCGTGGGTCTCCTGAGTTGCTGCATGAGACGTGTTTCACTCAAGATCATCAATGCTCACGGAATTCCCAACGGCAAGCTGGCGGACTTTTACACGGAACTTACGAATGGCCGGCTGAAGGACAACCGCGCCGCCGGCCGCGACCGCCAACAACGTTCCATCCCCATAATCAGATCCGGCGAGCCAATCGCGGAACTGCTCAGCCAGGGTGGTGGCTCGCACGCTCGCCGCGTATCGTTTGCCGAGCATTGTGGGGTAAGTTTGTGGACCATTCTGTCATTCAACATCGTCTCGCCATCGACGTGGGGAATACCCGCATCAAGCTAGGGCTGTTCGCGTCGCCGAGTTCGGAAGCGCGCGGCGAACTGCCGGCATGTATCGAACGAATCTCGTTGTTGGCGGACGATCCACTATCGTGGGAGCTGCTCGCTCAATGGCAATCGACGGCGACGAATTGGTTACCGCCTGCGATCGCCGGTTCAAATCCGAACGGCGTTGAGCGACTGAAATCTGCGTGGCCGAGTTCACTTGGCCCAGTTCCGCAAACGATCGCAAACACCGACGACTTCCCGCTGTTGGTCCGTGTCGATGAGCCACGTCGTGTCGGCATCGACCGGCTGCTGAACGCCGTTGCCGTGAACGAACTGCGTGACGAAAATCGTCCGGCAGTCATCGTCGATTCTGGAACAGCGACGACGGTCGATGTCGTCTCGGCCGATGGCGCATTCGAGGGAGGCGCAATCCTTCCCGGCTTGGCGCTCTCGGCGAAAGCGCTGCACGAATACACGGCGCTCCTGCCGCTCGTCTCGGTGCCGGAACTCGGACAAGCGACTCCGGAACCGCTCGGCCGCAACACACGCGCGGCAATTCGTAGCGGTCTTTTTTGGGGGCAACTCGGAGCCGTCAAAGAATTGATCGATCGGCAAGTCGGATCAGACGCGGCGATCTTCGTCACCGGCGGCGGAGGAGCGCTGCTGGCCGAGCATCTTCCGCGAGCACGCTTTGAACCGCACTTGCCGTTACAAGGGCTGGTCCTCATTGTCGGCCGTTTGCCGTCAGCCGACAGCCGTCAGCCGTGATACTGTTTTTTGAACTTCTAAAAACGGTATCACGGCTGACGGCCATCGGCGAACGGCTTTCGGCCAAACACTCACTGCGAGCAACTTCATGACGATGCCACTTCACCAGCCGACCAACCTAAAAGAACTCCGCGACAGCGGCTGGATTTCCAAGACGGTCAAGCAAGAGATTCGGGACAACTTCCTGCGGATGCTCGCGGCTGGGGACGAACTATTTCCCGGCATCCTCGGCTACGAGAGCACTGTCATCCCGGAGATCAACATCGCGATCATCGCCGGGCACGACATGCTGTTCCTCGGCGAGAAAGGCCAGGGGAAGAGCCGCTTGATGCGGACGCTCGTGCGGTTCCTCGATGACGAGATTCCGTTCATCGCGCATCCCGAAGCTCCGCTGCACGACGACCCGTTTCAACCGATCACGCGCGTCTGCCGCGAGCTGATCGCCAACGTCCCAGCCAGCGAAGTCCCAATCGGCTGGTGGCCGCGATCGGAACGCTACGTCGAGCGGCTCGCACCCGGCACGAAGTTCGCCGACATCATCGGCGAGATCGACCCGGCCAAGCTCGTCGGCGGTGTCAGCATGTCGGCGGAAGCCGCGTTGCATTTCGGCCTGATCCCACGCATGCACCGCGGCCTCTTCGCGATGAACGAACTGCCGGAACTCGATGAACTCGTGCAGGTCGGGCTGTTCAACATTCTCGAAGAGCGCGACGTGCAGATTCGTGGCTACCCGGTGAAGTTTGACATCGACGTGCTGATTTTGTTCTCGGCGAACCCAGCGACATACAACCGCAGTGGCAAGGTGATTCCGCAACTCAAGGATCGCGTCGGCTCCGTGATCCACACGCACTACCCGAAGGAGCGCGATCAGGGGATCGAGATTCTCGAACAAGAAGCGGCGATCGACCTCGGCGAGCCGTTCCCGGTCATCGTGCCGCGCTTCATGAAAGAGATCATCGAAGAGCTGAGCATCGCCGCTCGCAAATCGAAGTACATCGACCAAGCCTCCGGCGTGAGTGCCCGGTTCAGCATCGCCAACTACCGGACGATGATCGCCAGCGCCCGCCAGCGCGGAGCACGACTCGGCGAGCGTCCCGCCGTGCCGCGCATCAGCGACCTCGGCCACTTGTATTCGTCCTCGCTCGGCAAGCTGGAACTCGACTTGATGGGCAGCCACCAAATGTCCGAACGCCAAATCCTCGACGCCCTGCTGGCCGAAGCAATCCGCACCGTCTTCGCCGAGTACGTCGAGCAACACGGCCTCGAAGAGATTTCACAAATCTTTGCTCAGGGAGTGAAGATCGAAGTCGGCGACATGCTGCCATCGAGCTACTACGCCGAGCGTCTGAAGCGTGTTCCGCCTGCCTGGGACAAAGCCTTTGAACTCAACGCCTCGACTGATCCGGCTGTCCGCGCGTCGTGCGTCGAATTCGTCCTCGCTGGGTTGTATGCGACCGATCAAGTCTCGCGTTCACAGTCGAACGGACAAATCCGGTATGAGTTCTGAGTCAGTCGTCACGCGGATACGATAAACCCACAACGTATCGAAAGCCGCAATTCATGCCCGAACGCAAACAGCCATCCCACGACGTCTCCCTCGTGCGCGAGTTGCTCCGCACGGCGGATTCGGCGCGCGACGGTTTGCCGTACACGGCTGAGTTCTCACGGCTGAAAACGGAGTACTCCACTCGGTCGGGCGAGCGAATTAAGGATCATGACTTTTGGCAGCTTCTGACACGCATCGGAAAACAAGGTGGGCTTGGCGGATCGCATCGCAAGAAAACGACTGCTCCGCCAAAGCTGACCGGTGATCAAGAATTGGAGTTGCTGCGGCTGTTTCCCGATGGGATCGGCAGCCGCGATTCATTGCCATACACAGCTCGATTCGACGAGTTGCACGCCCGATTTCGTCGATTGACGTTGCTTTCCATTTCCAAGCACGATTTCTGGCGAGCGGTCTCGAACATCGCCAAGCGATCTCGCAAGCCGAAACCCATCAAGGGTCCGATTTCAGCGGGAACACTTCCCGAGGAATTGGTGACGAATCTGCTGGAGCAGAATCCGTGGTGGGAAGGGAAGTCTTGGAAACGGACGGAACCGTATCGTCGTTGGGCTTACGAGGAATTGGCGCGAAGAGTCGATTCGGGGATCGCCGCGATCATCGCCCTTCGCGGGACTCGACAAGTCGGGAAGTCCGAACTTCAAAATCAATTCATTGAAGAGTTGTTGTTGCAACGTGAGGTTTCGCCGAATCATCTTCTGCGAGTTCAATTCGACGAAACGCCGACGCTGGGACGGTTCGAGTCGCCGGTGCTTGCCATCGTTCGCTGGTTTGAAGAGGCCGTGCTCAAGGAACCGATCAATGCCGCCGCACAGCGTGACGAAACGGTCTACTTGTTCTTCGACGAACTGCAAAACCTCAGCGGCTGGGAAAACCAACTCAAACAATTGGTCGATCATCGTTCGGTGAAAGTGATCGCCACGGGAAGTTCGGCGCTCAGAATTGCTCAGGGACAGGACAGCCTCGCCGGCCGGATCAGCATGATTCATCTCGGCCCGCTGCGGTTGCGTGAGATTGCGGCCATTCGATTTGAAGAGAATCTGCCACCGGCGATCGCGAAACCCAATGGACTAGAAACCTGGACGACACCGGAGTTCTGGCGCGGACTGCTCACTCATTCGAAGCAGCATGAATCCTTGCTGCGCAGGTCATTTGAAGCATTCGCAAACTACGGTGGCTATCCGATCTGTCATAAGCTCGACAAAGACGTACCGGTTGATCGCTTCCGAATGCGGGATCAAATCCAAGCAATGGTCATCGACCGCACGATCCGACATGACTTGAAGGTTGGACCAAGTGGGGCTCATCGCAATTCCGAAATTGTGGAAGCCATCATTCGGCAAGTCTGCCGGTACGCGGGCCAAGCGGTCCCGCCGAAGACGTTGCTCAAGGAATTGCAGCAGCTGGGACGAGATTCCATCTCGGAAAAAGCCGTGCGTGACTCGATCAGTTTCCTCGTGGACTCGTTGCTCATTGCCGAAATACCGCCGTTCGAAGGAATCGGTAAGAAAGCAGGACATCCCTCGAAACTTTGCCTTTGCGACCACTTCGTCCGCGAGGCATGGTTGCAAGAACAAGTTCCGCTGACCGCCAAGGAATTTGAAAAGGCCCCTGAGTCTGTCATCACTCAAGCGGGGCACTTGGCTGAGAGCATCGTTGGGGCGTACTTCACTAGTGTTCCTGGGCTTGAAGTGAGTTGGCTTCCAGAGACCACCGATGAGTCAGAAATTGACTTCGTGCTGACGGTCGGGCTGAAGCGAATTCCTGTTGAAGTGAAGTATCGTCGCCAGTTGAAGACCAGCGATTCGTCAGCCATTCGGCATTTCGTCGCTCAGCCCAAATACAACGCCCCCTTCGGGATCGTCATCACGCGCGAAGACGCGGGCGAGAGAGACAACGTCTTTTACATTCCACTGCCAGCCCTGTTGGCGCTCAGGTGAACGCGGAATGTCGCTCCCTGCGAAGAATTTCGAGACCAGCATGTTGGTGACAAGCAATTTCCTGGGCGGTGTGATTCACACCTATCAGCGGTACGACCCGCGGAACTTTCCGCCGCCAAGTCAGCCGCCGCCGGATTTGGTCTCGCCGGCGTTTGAACACATGCTCGAATACGGCGACATGAGCGAATTGACCGACGAAGAGTTGGCTCGCGCGGTGCATCTCGACATTCGGCAGATTGCCGGGCTGGGGCCGAGCCTCGAATCGCTGAAACGTATGCTGCTCGAACGGAAGCGGAAGATTCTGGAGACGTGGGAGACGAAGCGCGTTGCGGCCGACACGAAGCAAGCGTTTCAAACGCAGGCTGAGTCGATGCAGCCGCCGAAGGAACTCGCGGCGTCCTTCGCGAAGGCCGTGAAGGACGAGCAGATTCGTGAACTCGAACGGATGTGGTATCGCGCTGGCAACGAGCGATCGAAGTTCGCTCGGCAACTGCTGCAACTGGCCGAGCGGCTGGGTGAGAAGTATCAGGTCGATGAGCTTGCCGCGAAGTACGAGTTCATCGGCCGCCAGCCGCTGTCAGTCGAGCAAGCTCTGGCGATCAAAGAGGAGCTCGAAACGATTGACCGGCTGCTCAAGCAACTCGAAGAGGCGGTGAAGACGGCGCAAATCGCGATCATCGACCTCGAAGAACTGTCGCAGTTCGCGGACGAAGAACAGCTCGAAGGGCTGGCTCAATTGCAACAGCAGGTTGAAGAGCTGATGCGGCAAATGGCCGAGCAGCAAGGTCTCGAAAAGACGAAACGGGGCTATCAACTCACCCCGCAGGCGTATCGACTGTTCCAAGGGAAGCTGCTCGAAAAGATCTTCAGCCAATTGCAGGCGTCACGCAGTGGTCGGCATCAAGGCCCGATCATCGGTGAGGGTGCGGTAGAATTGCAGACGACGAAGGAGTACGAGTTCGGTGATTCCGTCTCACAGATGGACATCCCGCAGACATTGGTCAACGCGATGTTGCGAACGGCGGCTGAAAGTTACCGGCGAGCGGGGGGTGTTACCCCCCCGAGTGTTGTCGGCTCCAACTCACTCGGGGGGTTAACACCCCCCGCTCGCCTGTGTCTTAAGCCCGAAGATATCGTCATTCATCGGACGCGGAACAACCCCAAGTGCGCGACCGCCGTACTGATGGATATGAGCGGTTCAATGCGCTACGACGGGCTGTACGTCAGCGTGAAGCGGATGGCGCTCGCGCTCGATGGCCTGATTCGCAAAGAGTATCCCGGCGACTTCCTGCAATTCATCGAGATGGCCAGTTTTGCTCGGCCGGTGCCGATGGGGGACGTCGTCTCATTGCTGCCGAAGCCGGTGACGATCTTCGATCCGGTTGTTCGTCTACGAGCCGACATGAGCAACGCGGACATCACCGAGGCGATGATCCCGCCGCACTTCACGAACATCCAACACGCGCTGCAGCTCGGTCGGCAGTTTCTCAACAACCGCGACACGCCCAACCGGCAGATCATCCTCATCACTGACGGCCTGCCGACAGCGCACTTCGACGGCTCAGACCTGTACCTGCTGTACCCGTCCGATCCGCTGACCGAAGCAGCCACGATGCGCGAGGCGTTGCTCTGCCAGCGCGAGGGGATCGTCATCAACATCTTTCTGCTGGCGACGTGGAGCCAGTCGCACGAAGACATCCGCTTCGCACATCGCGTCGCCGAGACGACCAAAGGGCGAGTCTTCTTCACCGCTGGCCGAGATCTCGACCGCTTCGTCGTCTGGGACTACGTCAATCGCCGGAAGTCGATCGTCTGCTGATTTCGAGTTCATTCAGAGAGCCGCATCATGTCGCACAAGGAACTTGGATATTGTTCGGCCGTTGAATTGGCGGCGATGATGCGGAGACGAACGGTGTCGCCGGTCGAGGTCATGCGAGCGACGCTCGCGCGGATCGAGCGGTTCAATCCGGCACTGAACGCCTTCGTGACCGTGCAGGCCGAGGAAGCAATGTGCTCGGCGGCGAAGGCCGAGGAAGCGTTGATGCGCGGCGAGTGCTGGGGGCCGTTGCACGGCGTACCGCTGCATGTGAAGGACAATCTGTTTGTCGCTGGTTCGCGGACGACGTTCGGTTCGAAGCTGACGGAGACGAACGTGACGTCGCAGGATTGCCCGGCGGTCGAACGGCTGCGGAAGGCGGGGATGATCGTCGTCGGCCGGACCAACACGCCGGAGCAGGGTTGGAAGGGAGTCACCGACAATCGGGTGTTCGGGATCACTCGCAATCCGTGGAACACGAAGCTGACTCCCGGCGGATCGAGCGGCGGAGCCTCGGCGGCGGTCGCGGCCGGCCTGGGACCGATCGGACTGGGGACCGACGGCGGCGGATCGCTGCGGATTCCGGCTTCCTTCAGCGGAGTGTTCGGTTTCAAGGCGAGCTTCGGCCGCATTCCGAATTGGCCCGGCAGCGGCGGAGCGATGTTGCGGCACATCGGCACGATCACGCGAACGGTGGCCGACATGGCGACCGCGCTGGACGTGATGGCCGGACCCGATCCGCGCGATCTGTTGTCGTTGCCGGCGACGGGTGAGTGCTATTCGGCGAACCTCGACTGTGACCTGCATGGCAAGCGAGTCGCCTACAGCCCGAACCTCGGTTACGCCCGCGTCGATCCAGAAGTCGCTGCGATCTGTCAGCGTGCCGCCGAGCGATTCTTCGAAGCAGGTGCGATCGTCGAACAAGTGCAACTCGACTGGCGCGATCCTTACGACGCTTGGAGCGTGTTCTTCTTCGGAACGGCTGCCGCGTCGCTCGAAAAGAAATTGCCGACGCAGTGTGAACTGCTCGATCCCGGTCTGCGGCGAGTGGCCGAGGCGGGACTCAAACTTCGCGGTGTCGATTTCGCGAACGCGCTCGCGGCTCGGAATGACTTCTGGGAGAAAGTTCGGCGCGTTTACGAGCGATTCGATTTGTTGCTCTGTCCGACGCTGCCGGTGCCGCCGTTCGCAGTGGGTCAAGACGATGCCGATCCGATCGACGGCGAGAAGCTGGGACCGCTGCAATGGACTCGGTTCACTTACCCGTTCAATCTCACCGGTCAACCTGCGGCGAGTGTCCCTGCCGGTTGGACCAAATCGGGACTGCCCGTCGGTCTGCAAATCATTGGCAACCGATTTGCGGATTTACTCGTGCTGCAAGCCGCGCGCGCTTGGGAACAAATCCAACCGTGGGGCGATCAGCAACCGAAGCTCGAACCGGTCACTTGAAAAGTCTCTGGTTGTTTGGTCGCGCCGCTTCGGGTTGGAAAGTGTCGGTGACTTGATGGGTGGCATTGAAATCCTGCAGCCGCTGAAATGGAGTCTTCTCGTCGCACAGGCGGCTCGCCTGTGTCTTCAATTGCCCCGATAAAACGAAGCACCGTTCGCCGACCGTGCCACGAAAGAGGAATCCATGTCGATATTGTCTGGCCAAGTGGCCGTCGTGACGGGTGCGAATCAAGGGATCGGCAAAGGAATCGCGCGAGCACTGGCGAAGGCCGGATGTCGGCTGGCGATATGTGCTCGCAACGCCGTCAAGCTGACGGCGACGGCCGACGAGTTACTCGGTGAGGGGGCGGAAGTTCTCGCCTTGTCGACCGACGTCTCCAGAGAGGCGGACGTCGTCGCGTTCTTCGCCGCGATTGACAAGCAGTACGGCCAAGTCGATGTGTTGGTCAACAACGCTGGCGCGTTTGACGGCGGTCCGCTAGATGAGTTGTCGATGGCTGCTTGGGAGAATGTGATTGGCGCGTGTCTGACTGGGACATTCTTGTGCAGCCGCGAGGCGTTCAAGCGGATGAAGCCGCGACGTAGTGGCCGGATCTTGAACCTCGGCTCGATCTCGGCTCAGCGTCCACGCGCAGGAGGTGTGCCGTATGCCGCCGCGAAGTTTGGGACCTGGGGGCTGACGCAGGCGACAGCCCTCGACGTTCGGCCATTTGGGATCACTTGCTGTTGTTTGCACCCTGGCAACGTGCTCGTCGAGCGTCGTTCTGAAAGCGGGTTGAAGAGCGACGATGAGCCGATGATGAGCATCGAAACCATCGCCAATGCCGCGATGGCGATGTTAACGGTCCCGGCCGATGTCAATTTTCTCGAAGCGATCGTCATGCCGCGCGACCAGGAATACCTCGCTCGCGGGTGACGCGGAGGATGGGCACTCTTGCCCGTCCCGTGTTCGCGGTCAGCAACTTTAGTCGGGCAAGAGTGCCCAACCTCCGTCGCTGCGAACGCGATAGCCGACGCTCGATTTTGCCATTACGATGCCGCCCCGTTGAGTGATTTGGCTGGCACGCACGAGGAGCCTCGGCCAATGACTGGGCATCGCTGCTCTGATGTTTTGTCTGCCACGCGGTTCGTGAGCCGCTCGCGGAGTCGTCAAATACCAGCCCGACGCGCCAGCGAGGGTGTGCCGTCGATCGATGACCCAACCCCTCGCTGGCGCGTCGGGCTGGTGTGGCTTTCGCTGTTGGTGGGATTCAACGGGGGAAATTCGACCGCCAACGCCGCTGACTCTTCCCAATTGCTCACGCTGTTCCGCACCGGACAATACGCCGAATGCGTCGAGGCTACGGCCAAGGCGATTGCCGAAAGCGAATTCAACGAGAGCTACCGATTGCTCAAGCTGCGATCCGAAATGGAACTCGGCCGATACGCCGACGCGGCGGAGACCTTGGAGACGGCACTCAAGAAATTCAGTAGCAGCATCGAGCTGCGCTGGGTAGGCCGAGAGGTCACGCGCTTCAACGGCCAACCACAACGGGTCGCGGAGCTGGAAGACGAATTCGCAAAGCTCGTGCAGCAGACTCCGTGGCGGTACAGCGATGCGGCTAATCGGCTCATTGTGGGACGGTTTGTTCTCAGCCAGGGAGCTGATCCGAAGAAGGTGCTCGACGGGGCGTACAACGTCGTCAAGAAGTTCTCACCGACTTATGCGCCGGTCTACATCGCGTGCGGCGAGTTGGCTCTGGAGAAGAACGATTTCGCCCTCGCAGCTCAGAACTTCGAGCAAGCCGCGAAACTCGATCCAGCGGATGCCGACGCGCAGTTCGGGTTGGCTCAAGCGTTCGCGCCCAGCGATGCAGAGAAGACCAACGCGGCGATCAAAGCGACCATGGAACGGAATCCGAATCACGTCGACTGCCTGCTGTTTGTGGCAGACGAACACATTGATGCCGAACGCTACGACGATGCCGAGACAGTTCTCACTCAAGTTGAGACGATCAACCCACTGCATCCCAAGGCGGCGGCGTATCGCGCAGTGCTGGCTCATTTGCGGAATCAGCCAGAGAGCGAGAAGCAATATCGCGGTACGGCACTCAAGCATTGGGTGACAAATCCGGGAGTCGATCATTTGATCGGCAAGAAGCTGTCGCAGAAGTACCGCTTCGCGGAAGGGGAGGCTCATCAGCGGCAGGCGTTGGAGTTCAATGCGAAGTTCTTGCCTGCCAAGATGCAGCTCGCGTCGGACCTGCTGCGTCTTGGTCAGGAAGAGGAAGGTTGGAAGCTGGCCAACGAGGTCTACGAGACGGACGGCTACAACCTCTTCGCGCACAATCTGGTCACGTTGCAGGAGAGCCTCGCGAAGTTTCGGACGCTCGAAGCGGACGGCATCGCGCTCCGCATGGACGCTCGCGAGGCGGATATCTACGGCCGCCGAGTGCTCGAGTTGCTCAAGCGAGCCAAACGGGACTTGTGCGCGAAGTACGACGTGACGCTCCCCTCGCCGATCATTGTCGAGCTGTTTCCGAAGCAAGAAGACTTCGCGATCCGCACGTTCGGGCTGCCCGGCGGAGCGGGCTTTCTCGGCGTCTGCTTCGGCACCGTCATCACGGCGAACAGCCCGGCCTCGCAGGACAAGAACCCGACTTGCTGGGAAGCGACGTTGTGGCACGAGTTCTGTCACGTCGTGACGCTCAACAAGACGCACAACAAAATGCCACGCTGGCTCAGCGAAGGAATCTCCGTCTTCGAGGAACGCCAAGCCGATCCGACGTGGGGCCAAACGATTAATCCGCTGTACCGCAAGATGCTGCTCGGCGACGAATTGACGCCGGTCAGCGAACTCAGCGGTGCGTTCCTGCATCCGCGCAGCAGCCTGCATCTTCAGTTCGCGTACTTCGAGTCATCGCTGGTCGTCGAATACCTCGTTGAGAAGCACGGCCTCGACACACTGCAAAAGATTCTGGTCGATCTCGGCAACGGCCTGACGATCAACGACACACTCGCTCGGCACACCGGATCGATCAACGAACTGGACTTGGCGTTCGCGGCATTCGCTCGGCAGCGGGCGATCGAGATGGCTCGCGACGCCGATTGGACGGAACCGGAACTTCCGAAGCGCGCGAGTGCCGAGCTGCTCGCCGCGTACCTCAAAGCGCACCCCAACAACTACGCCGCGCTGCAACGACAGGCGAAACAGTTTCTCACCGACAAGAAGTTCGCCGAAGCGAAGCAGCCGCTCGAAACCATGCGTCGGCTGTACCCGAATGATGCGAGCGGCGACGGGCATCTCGTGCTGCTCGCTCGCGTGCATCGCGAGTTGAAAGAGACTCCGCAAGAACGGGCCGTCTTGGAAAGCCTCGCGAAACTGACCGACGACAGCGTTGACCTGTTCGCTCGGCTGGCCGAGCTGACTTCGCAAGCCGACGAGTGGGAAGCGACTCGCCAGTTCGTTCAACGCTGGCTGGCCGTCAGCCCGCTGCAACCATTCCCGCACCGCATCGCGGCCGAGGCCGCCGAGAAGCTGCACGACGACTCGTTCGCGATCGACAGCTACCGCGCACTCCTGCTGCTCAACCCCGTGGACGTCGCGGACCTGCATCTGAAACTCGCGACGGCACTGCAACGCAGCGACGATCTGCCGTCGGCCAAACGCCACGCGCTGCTGGCGCTCGAAGGGGCTCCGCGATTCCGAGCGGCTCACAAACGGCTGCTGGAAATCCTCCAAGCGAGCGAGCCGACAATTCATCCGGCGGACAAGCCGACCAAGCCCCTAAGGCCGGCAAAACCAGCGGCGGCGTCGAAATGAAATGGGAGACGCGATGAAAAGAACCCGAAGCGCCAGCGAGGGCGAACGCTCCAGAATGCACCGAATGCAGAGTCTCTTGAAGCGTTCGCCCTCGCGGGCGCTTCGGGTTAGTTTCGCGCTGCTCCTCATCGCTGGCGTTGCCATCGCTCAGCGTCCACCGTTCATGCGGCGTGAGTTTCGGCCGGAGCTGGTCGATCGCAACGGTGTCCCGGAATGGAAGAACGACGAACGCTTCAAGTCCGACGTCTTCACGTTCGTCCGCATTCGGTACTCGTCCTACGGCGGTGGACGCGGCAGCGGGAATTGGCACATCGACTACCCGGACAGCGATCTCAACTTTTCGTACCGACTGCATGAACTGACGGCACTCGAAACCGATCCGAACGGCAAGATTCTCGAACTGACGGACGAGGCGCTGTTCGACTACCCGTGGATTTACGTCATCGAACCGGGCCGCATGAGCCTCACGGAAGCCGAGGTCGTGGGGCTGCGAAAGTACCTGCTCAACGGCGGCTTCATGATGGTGGACGACTTCTGGGGCGAGCACGAATGGCAGAACTTCTACGAGAACATCAAGCGCGTCTTCCCTGATCGCGAGCCGGTGGAGCTGCCGCTCGAACACGAGATCTTTCACTGCGTCTACGACCTCGCAAAAAAGCCACAGGTTCCCAGCATGCACTTTTGGCAAAACACGGGACTGACTTACGAACGTCCTGATGCCTCTGAGGTCCACTACCGCGCGCTCTTCGACGACAAGGGGCGGATGATGGCCATCATCTGCCATAACACCGACCTCGGCGACGGCTGGGAGCGCGAGGGGGAAGACCCACGCTACTTCAAAGAATTGGCCGAGCCGTGGTCGTACCCGATGGGGATCAACATCGTGACCTTCGCGATGACGCACTGAAATTATTTCGGGACGCCCAGCAGTTCTTCTTCCTCCTCTTGGATCCCGCCGCGAGGAGTGGCCATGATGACTCCTCGCATTTCGCGTTCGATATCGGAGGCTCGTTTGCGATCACGCTCGGCTTCGTCGGCCTTCCCTTCGGCGGTCAGTTTCTTCGCACGGAACTGATACGCCTTGGCGACCTGAGCATCGACTCGTTTGGCTTTGCGATAGTCGGCGATCGCGAGGTCGAACTCGCGCTGCTGATAGTAGGCATCGCCTCGGATCGAATACGCTTCAAAGTGTGGGTCGATTTGGATGGCTCGGTTGCAGTCGGCGATGGCTTTGTCGAGTTCGCCGTTCGACAACCAGAAGGCGGCTCGGCTGGAATACGATCGGCCGTACTTTGGTTGGACCTGTATCGCAGTCTCGTAGCTGGCGAGCCCGACCTTCGATTCGCCACCGGCGATCAGGTGCTGAGCAAGCTGCACATAGTTGCCCGCGTCCTTCGGCTCTTGAGCGACGTGGCGGTTGAGATCGTTCAGTTTGCCGAGCCAGGCGACCTTGGCGGCATCGGCCTGGGCTTCTTCTTCGCGGCCGAGTTGCATCAAGCAGGCTCGGCGTTGCAGATAGAACTTCGCGTTGTACCGCTCACGAGCGATCGCTTTCGAGAAGTCGGCCACGGCTTGCTCGTAGTCCTTCAATTCAAAATGAGCCAAGCCACGATTGTTCAAAGCGTTGACGTTGTCCGGCTGGAACTTGAGTGCCTGGTCGTAGTCGGCGATCGCCTGTTGGTGTTGTTTCGACTGATAGGCCACGAAGCCGCGATTGATCAGCGACTCGACGTACTTCGGTTCGATCTGCAAGGCCTGATCGAAGTCCGCGCGAGCTTTCGCGAGATCGGACTTAGCCAACCAAGCCAGTCCTCGATTGTTGAGTGCTTGCGTGTGATTCGGATTGATCTCGATGGCGGCTGTGAAATCGGCGATGGCGAGGTCGATCTGATTCTGTGTCATCAAGAAGAAACCGCGCGTGTGTCGGAACTTCGCGTCCTTCGGCAAGAGTTCGATCGCCTTGGTGAAGTCGATCAGCGCGGCCGAAGCCTGCCCGGCGTCCGCCAACAGGCTGGCTCGCTGGAAGTACGCTTCGGAGCATTTCGGATCGAGCTTGATCGCCTCAGCCAGTGTTTGCAGGGCCGACTTCCACTGCCGCTGTTGCAAGGCGGCCGTGGCTTTTTCGAGCAGCGATTTGACGTCGCTCGACGTGGTTTCAGCGGCGGGCTTGTCGGCGGACGGAGTTTTCGATGATCCGCCGCAGCCGATGAGTGACAGGCTGCAAAGCCCCAACGAGACAACGGTCGCGAGCCGAGAGAGCCCGCGCAAAAACCACAATGGCTTGCGCATGATGTCCGCTCCTGGAGCATCCGCTGAGTGGGATGTGAGGCTGGAGGACTGAAATTCGGCGAGGGATCGCCAAAGAAGTGATGGACTGGAAGGAGCAGCCGATTCATTGAAAAGACTCGGCAGCGGAGAGGGGCGGGCTTGTACTCGTGAAATCGAAATCGAGTCAATGTCGGTCGGCGCGATCGATCTCACTAATCCGAAGCGCCAGCGAGGGCGAGCGCTCCAACAGATTTCGAAATCGGAGCGTCTCGAAGCATTCGCCCTCGCTGGCGCATCGGGTTCGTTTGGCGATATCCCGTTGACCCAACGGTTGGTTTTCGAGTCCACTGCCGACGAACAGCTCAAGGAGGATGCTGATGGCGATTCACACAAGTGCTCCCGAATTGGCGACGGAAACGAAGATCGTGTCGGATGCAAGCGGACCAGCGTCGAATCCTCGTACCGCACGGCGATCAGAGCCGTCCGTGAAGGAGATCATCGCGGCGGCGCGATCGCAGCCGGCTCCGGCGTTGGGCGGTTTGATTCTGAGCGGTGTCTCGGCGGTGTTGCTGTTTGCGAGTTTCACTCCGCTGGATTGGTCGTCGCTGGCGTGGCTCGCACTCGTTCCGCTGTGCGTGCTGATCCAACTTGAACGAGTGCCGCGACGGCTGTGGCTCACGACTTGGACCGGTGGGTTGATCTTCTGGTTGCCGACCCTGCAATGGCTACGGCTGGGGCATGAGTCGATGTACGTCGCGTGGTTCGCGCTGGCGTTTTATCTGTCGGCCTATTGGTGGGCCTTCGTCGGCCTGTCGCGTGCGGCGGTGCATCGCTGCGGACTGCCGATGGTTGTGGCCGTACCGCTGGTCTGGACCGGTTTGGAATTCTGCCGAGCACATCTGATGACCGGCTTCGCGTGGTATCAACTGGGGCATTCGCAGTATCGCTGGATCGAGTTGATTCAGATTTCGGATGTGCTCGGCGCGTACGGCGTGAGTGCCGTTGTCGCGATGAGCAACGCGGTGCTCGCCGGTTTGGTTCCGCAGACCTGGCTGAGCCGCTTGCGATTGATCGCTCCGATTCAACTTCCTTCCGAGTTGCGTCATCTGTCTCCGCCGACCGTCGCTGACGAAACATCGCTGGCCGATTCACGAGGTTTGTTCCGCCGGCAATTCGTTTCCGTCGCCGCGGGATTGCTCGTGATGGCGGCGGTGCTGGGATACGGTTACGTCCGACGTGGTCAGGCCGAGTTCACCGCCGGTCCGCGCGTGGCGTTGATTCAAGGGAACTTTGAATCGTCGGTGAAACACGACGCGGCCGAGTTCGCGGCGATCTATCGAACTCACGAACTGCTGACCGGCTACACGGTGCCGTACAAGCCGGACCTGATCCTCTGGCCGGAGTCGATGTTTCGCTGGCCGCTGACCGACGCCGATCCCAATTTGTCCGAGACGGACCTGCGACGCTTGGCTCCGATGATCCCGCCCAAACTTTGGAGCGACCCGGATGTTCGCAAGTCGCTGCACGAGATGTCGCAGAAGACCGGAGCCAGATTGGTCATCGGCCTCGATCGCCTCACCGTCAACGAGCAGGGCTTGAAGCACTTCAACTCGGCGGCGTTCGTCACGCCCGAACGCGGCATTGCCGACAGCTACGACAAACGGCATCGCGTGATCTTCGGCGAGTACATCCCGCTGGAAGACTCGCTGCCGTGGCTGAAGGCGTTCACCCCTTTCTCGGATGACTTCGGGATCGCGGCGGGATCAGCTCCGGTTACGTTTGATGCCGGACGCTGGAACGTCGCTCCGATCATCTGCTTTGAAGACACCGTGCCACATGTCATTCGCGACGTCGTGCGGAGCGCCGGCGACAAGAAGCTCGCGTGCCTGTTGAACCTGACGAACGACGGCTGGTTCCACGGCAGCAGCGAGCTGGACCAGCATCTCATCACCGCTGCGTTTCGCGCGGTGGAGTGTCGCACTCCGCTGGTTCGAGCGGTCAACACGGGCATCTCCGCAGTCATCGACGGTGATGGCGTGATCCGCGAGCCAGAGACCTTCATTGACGGCGACGCGACATGGACCAAGCAACGCGAGCAGCTTCAGCAGACCAAGCACGAACGCTCGGATCGTCGAGTGCCGTTGTCGATGTTCGATCCCGTCCGTTCGACACTGACCGATCCGGCGACGGGCCGTTGGCGAAAATCGATGAACGCGGCGGTGATCGACACCGTGCCGCTCGACAATCGCCGCAGTTGGTACGTTGCTTCGGGCGACTGGTTTGCCGGGACATGCTCGGCCGCGTGCGGGCTGTTCTTCGTGGTCGGACTGATTCCGAGACGTCGAGTGGCGTGATTCGTTGTGGAGCACGTTTTTAACGTGCTCGTCACGGGCACGTTGAAAACGTGCCCCACGTTACTTTTTGCCCAAGGCTCGTTGCTGGGCGAAGAACTCTTGCAGCAGGCCCTTGCATTCCTGTTGAAGAACGCCGCCGAGCACAGTGGCGCGATGGTTCAGCCGTGAGTCCTCAGTGATCTGGAACAATGAGTGACACGCTCCGGCTTTCGGATCGGCGGTGCCGTAGATGACTGTCGGAATGCGAGCCAGCACGATGGCTCCGGCGCACATTGGGCAGGGTTCGAGCGTGACGTAGATTGTGCAGTCCAGCAGCCGCCACGACTCGAGCGATTGGGCGGCTTGCGTGATGGCGATCATCTCGGCGTGTGCGGTTGGATCTTTGAGTGACTCGCGCTGGTTGTAACCTTCGCCGATGATGCGGTCGTTGTGGACGATGACTGCGCCGATCGGGACTTCGCCTTCGTCGAAGGCTTGGCGAGCAAGCTGGATCGCGGCGCGCATCCAGCGGTCGTGGGGTTGCAGCGGATGGTCGTCGGATGCGAAGTCCATGCGGTCGCTCGAGGTGGAAATGAGAAGAGCACGCGAATGGTCGCGTGCTCTTCGTGGTTTGTAGACCGGTCACTCCGTGACCGGAAAATTCGAGTCACAGAGTGATTCGTCTACTAGGCTTTCAAACCGATGGGTTCATCGGGGTTGTGGCAGATTTCGAGTTCGACCGCTTCGACATTCAGCGTGCTGGAATTCTCCATCGGGACGTCTTCGAAGACGGCCTTCGAGAGGATCACGTCAACGGCCTTTCGTTCTCGGATTTGAGCTTCGAGATTTTCGATGACGCCGGACTTCTCCATGCGGGCTCGCAGCCGGCGGACGTTTTCGCCTCGGGCCATCGCCATGTAGTGCAGTTCGGCTTCGATGTCGTACTCGCTGACGTCAATGTTTTCTTGCGTGGCGATCTTGTCGAGGATGAAGTGTTCCTTCATCGCTCGCCGAGTCATCGAGACTTGATGCTGCCGCAGTTCGTTCTCGCGGACGCGGATTTCCTGCTCGGTGTAGCCGGCTTGCTGCATTTCGAGGACTTCGCGGTACATCGCGTTCTCGACTTGCTTGAGCACGAGGTCTTCGGGCAACTCCCAAGTCGCCGACGCGGTGATCTTGTCGAGCACTTGTTTGCGGACGGCTTGTCGCTGGTCGTACTGAATCTGCCGTTGCAGAGCTTGCTCGATTTCGATGCGCAGTTCGTCGAGTGTTTCGACCCCGACGCGCTGGAACAACGTGCGGTTCAGTTCTGGCAATTTGACGCGATCGACTTCTTCAATCTTGAACGTGGCCTGAACTTTCTCGCCACGCATGGCGACGTTTTCGGCCTCCTTCGAGATTGTGATGGACGTCTCGCATGTGTCGCCGGCTTTCGCACCGGCGAGTAGCTTGTCGAAGTCGGCGATCTCGCCGTCTTCGAACCGCAACGTTGAGCGGACACGAGCGGTGAAGTGCGCGTGGTCCTGCAGCGTGCTTCCCTGGTAGGAAAACGAGGCGCAGATTTTGACACTGTCACCCGACTCGACGCCGCCGTCCGAGGGGACGAGTTCGGCATACTGCTCGAGAAAGCGTTGCTGAGCTTCATTGACGTCGGTTTCACCCGTCTCGCGAATCGGCCGCTTGATCGTGATCTGGTCATAGGCGGGTAGATCGAACGCGGGACGCACTTCGACTTGGAATTCGTATTCAAAGTCACCCGCATCGGGGATCGTCAGGTTCTCGACGTCGAGGTCCGGCTCGTTGATCGGCTCGATGTTCGTGTCTTGCGAGAGCTGTTCGAGGCTGCCGATAAGCACCTTCTGCTTGATCTCGTCGTTGAGTTCGCGGGAGAACCGTTTAGCAATGATGTCCTTGGGAGCCTTTCCCGGACGGAAACCCGGCACGGCGGCCTTGGATTTCATTTCATCGAGCACAAAGTTGCGGATATGTGCGATGTCGTCCTGCGGCACCTTCACTTTGACGTGCTTCTTGCAGGGGCCGATGTCTTTGACATCGACACCCAGGGTCATCCGCCAGCCTGGAGCGGCTTCGGGCTGCGATTCGGCGGCGGGAATGTCAGCGGTGGTCGGTTCTTGTTCGGCAACTGGATTTTCGGCAACAGTACTCACGAGGTGTTTCCTCCAAAGGAGCTGGAGCGGATGCTCGACTAGCTCCAAACGCGGGCGAGGCCCGCCAACAAAAAAACTGGACCGTCAACAGCCCAGTTCGGGAAGAGCGGGAGACGGGGATCGAACCCGCGACAACCACGTTGGCAACGTGGTGCTCTACCACTGAGCTACTCCCGCAAGTTATGAGGGCGAACGATATAGCGGTCGGCGTCCCGATGGGTCAAGGCACGCCGTCCAAAATGAGGACACTGCCACAGTTCGGCCGAGGCTCACCAGCGGTGAGGCTCTTGCAGTCGCTCATTCGGACTCCACACCCAGCAGAGATTCCAATTCTCGCCGGACGTCACGCAGTTGAATCGACTGAACCAAAACCCGCGTTGAACCTGCGTCCTCAAGCATGTTTTTCCAGCCTTGTTGGCTTTGAGCCAGCACGACCACCATCGCTGTACTCGACGATTTTTTCCAACGCACCAAATCTTGTAGGCCGGCGGACAAGCCGTTCGAAACGGAGTCCGCCATCAACAACACCGCATCGGTGGGACCGCTTCGCAGTCGAGTCATCCCGCGCTGCAGATCCGTCATCATCAGCACTCGGAAGCCGAGTTTTGTCAAATAGTCTCGCAGCAAATCCTGATGCTTGGGTCGAGTTTCGATGCAGAGAACCGTCTTCGGGCCGTTGTTGTTTTCACCGCGTGGAATGCTCCCCAATTCCTTGAAGGCTTTGCGCGTGGCGTGAACGACTTCGGTGGCGGACTGGAATCGCTCGTTCGGATTGACCCGCATCAAATGGTCAATAATTTCGCCGAGCGCGGCGGGAACCTGTGGAGCGATCGACCGAACCTGCCTGACATTCGTGTAACGGCTGAGCTGTTTGCGTTCGCTGCGATCCTTTGTCGCAGGGTACGGGGGTGAGCCGGTGAGCAGTTCGTAGACGATTGCCCCCAGGAAGAATAAATCACTGCGCGGATCATCGTCTGGAGCACCGGTTCCCTTTTCGAGAGTCGCGTATTCCAGCGCTCGCAGATTTCCCTCGTCAGTGCCGCTCTCGGTCGAATTGAGGCTCGCCAAGCCAAAGTCCACCAATTTGGCAACTCGGTCGCTGCTCATCAGCACGTTGGTCAATTTGAAGTCGCGATGCGTCATTCCCTTCGAGAGGGCGTATTCCAGCCCCTCAGCCATGTCGAGCAGGCACTGAGCGGATTCGATGGGCGAGCATTGGCCACGAATTTTCAGGAACTCACGGAGGTTGCCCCCTTCGACGAATTCCATCGTCAGGAAGTGCTCGCCACGATCTTCGCCGACGTCATAAATTGGCACGATGTTTTTGTGCCGCAACCTTTGGCAAATTTCCGCCTCGCGGTGGAACTGCTTAACGTAATTCGGATCGCTCGCCCATCGCTGTCGGAGCACTTTCAGGCCAATCATTTTGCCGTCGTCCAACGAGCAAGCTCGGAAAACGCGAGCGAAGCTCCCCGAAGCATTGCGGTACAGCAGTTTGTACCGGCCGAGGATCAGGCCGTCGGTCTCCCCTTTGTGCAACTTGCTCAACTGATACGTCGTCAGGAGCCCCTGGCGTTCGAGCAGGTCAAGTAGCGGGCCAGGCTGTCGCGAAACGCTCGCGGCCTCATCGACTGCGGTTGCCAGTTGATCTGGTGAGACCAATTCCAGCGCCACCAAGACGCGCCGCAACTCATCGAGGCTCTGAAAGGACATCAGCCGACCGTTGACATTGCGAGCGTTGGGAAGCACCACGCGCTCAGGGATAAGTTGGGCAATCACTGGGGACACGGCAGATCATCCAACTCAATTGCCAATTTGCCGTGGGGGAAAGATGCTAGGCCCGTCCGAAAGTAGACGCAAGCAGCCATGTCACCGGCGATCCAAGTTCTGAGGAACTCAACGAGCAAACGCTCGACTGTGGGAATTACTCTCCAGATTGTGGCCCGTGACTGCGGGAATCCGCCGGTGAACGTTCGATCGTCAGAATTCGCGCCACACCAAGGATCACACCTTTCCGTATCGCAGCGCGCCGGCCGCGATGGTGGCTCGGACATGAATTTCGTCGTCCGAACCACTCCAGTCGAACAGCACGAGATCGGCTCGTGAACCGCGAGCCAGTCGCTGTTCCTCGACTTTCAAAGCCCGTGCAGTATTCCGGCTGGCCATATTCCAGGCGTCGTGCAGCGAGAGCCCGGCGGCTCGAATGGCGTAGGCGACGCAGGCGTTGGTCAATTGAGCTGATCCTGCCAAATACTGTGGGTTCGCGGCCACGACGATTTTGCCTTCCGGCAGGATTTCGACTTCGCCCGATTCGATCTGGTAGCGCCCCGGCGGACAACCCGCCAATCCGGCGGAGTCGCAGGTGATGATCGTGTGCAGCGTCGATTTGGCGCGCACGACCGAGCGGATGACGCTGGCTGGCAGGTGATGTCCGTCGGTGATGAGGCAGGCAAATAGCCTTTTGTCCCCAAGTTGTTCCCAAATGTAGTTCGGGTGCCGCCGGATCATCCCGTGCGCGCCGTTGCCCAAATGAGTGCTCAGAGTGGCTCCGGCGTTGATCGCGTCAGTGACCTGTTCCGGAGTTGCTCCGGTGTGGCCGATCGAAACGGTTATGCCTGCGGCGACCGCATGGCGAATGAACTCGACCGCATTGCCGGTCTCCGGCGCGAGCGTCACGAGTCGAATGCGATTGCCGGAGAGATCCTGCAAGCGGCGGAACTCGTCCCAGTTCGCGGGCCGTACTTGCGACAACGGATGCGCGCCGCGCGGGCCGTCTTCCGGCGAGATGTGCGGTCCTTCCAGATGAATTCCGGGCACCATCTTGTCGGCCCATACAGTCGACTCGCAGGCTTCCCGGATCGCCTTAACTCCGGCCGCAAGCGCTTCAAAGCTGGCAGTGATCAGCGTCGGACACAGCCGAGTGATGCCGAACGCAAAGTGCGTTTCCAAGACAGTCAACACTTGCTCTGCCGTCAGTTTTGGATCGCAGAACCAAATCCCTTTGTGGCCGTTGATCTGCAAGTCGAACAGCCCCGGCGCGATCCACGGCCAACTGGCAGCGTCTCCCTCCGGCCAGGCGGGTTCGACACGGGCGATGCGTTCGGCTTCGACGGTCACACAGATCGGTTCGCCGTTCACATAACTTCGTCCGCGAAGTTCCAGCATCGCAAAGTTCCTGGTGTCATCACTGCGTTGGAGTTTTGCCAATTCGTCATTGGCGTTTGGACAGATTCCGGAACGTGACCTACGTTTGGGCGGCCATGGTGGAACACCGCTGCACCGATCGTGTCAATCGTAGGAATCGTGTCGAATGAATTGGGATCGTCATACCTTGTGGAGCGCCGGCTGGCCAGCGTTGAGCGCTGGGGCGGTGGGTGTCGTCCTGTCGGCGGTCATTTCGCCAGGATTTCTGATTCCGTCGTGTGTCGCGGTGTCGGCGGTGGCCGGCAGTTTCCTAACGGCCGCTTGGGTGCATCGCGGTCAGCAAGAGGCGAAGGCCCGATTGCGGCATCCTGAGCTCTCCGGAACGGGCAACCCCGGTGGCATCTTCGGTGAGGTGACTCAGGCCGCGGTCACACTGTTGCGGCAGTACGAGTCTGAGCTGCAGCGGCTCAGCGTGGCCAAGGGCGAACTCGAGATTTCCGGAAAGCTTCAAAAGAAACAAGCTCGACGGTTGGATGCCGCATTGCGATCGATCGATCAGCCGGTGGTTCTGTGCGACACTCGCGATCAAGTCCTGTTTACGAACACGGCGTCGCGTCGCTTGGGACTCGTCGAAGACGACTCCATTTCAGATTCCGGGACGTTTGGCGACTTGTCGAGATTCATCGCGCTTCAACAACTGATTCACGACACGCGCACGCGAGCGGTCGCCGCTCCGCGACGCACGGCAGAGTTGAACTTCACAATCAATCAGCAAGCGATCCCGTTTCGGACGACCGTGACGGCGCTATTCGATGACCAGAACGAATTGCTCGGCACACTGGCGGTGCTGACGGACGTCCGCGAAGAGAAGTCCGCCAAGGCCCGGCATGCCGAGTTCGTCTCCTCGGTCGCTCACGAGTTCAAAACGCCGATGGCCAGCATCAAGGCGTTTCTGGAACTGCTCGTCGATGGAGACGTGAGCGAGCCGGACGAACAGAAAGCGATGTTCGAAAAGATCGACTACCAAGTCGATCGGTTGAACCGATTAGTCAGCAACTTGTTGAACTTGGCTCGTATCGAATCGGGTGCCGTCAAGTTGACGCGCGAAGACTGCGACCTGAACGATGTCATTCAGCGAGCCGCCGAGGTCATCCGCCCGTTGGCCGAGGAACGCGGGCAACAGTTCGTCGCCGATCTCAGCCAGCTCTATTTGCCGGTCAATGTCGATCGAGATTTTCTCGGTCAGGCGATCATCAACCTACTCTCGAATGCTGTGAAGTACACGCCCGAGAAGGGCCGCATCACTCTCCGCAGCCACATGGAAGAACTGGAAGCGATCATTGTTGTCGAGGACACCGGCTACGGAATCCCGCCGGAATCACTGCCAAAGATCTTCGATCGCTTTTATCGAGTCCCGGAACATCAGCATGCCGCAAAAGGGACGGGGCTTGGTTTGGCGTTTGTGCAGTCGATCGCCGAAGACTTGCACAACGGCCACATCGGCGTCGAATCGACGGTCGGTGTCGGTTCCAAGTTCTCGATGCGGATTCCGCTCGGACATCAGGATTCAAAACGACCCAAAAAGCCCGCAGCCAAACCAGAGCCAGCGCTCGCCAACGCTTGATCACGCGATCCTTTCGAGAGGTAAGAAAGATGAGCCACCACGTTCATGTCTGCGACGACGAGCCACACATCGTGCTGGCGGTGTCGTTGAAGTTCTCCAAAGCGGGATTCCGAGTCACCACCGACAACAATGGCCAATCCGCGTGGGAATCGATCTTGCGTGATCCTCCGCAGTTGGTCGTGACCGACCTGCAGATGCCGCATCTGGATGGCTTGGGCCTCATCAAGAACATTCGGTCCCACCCAGACCTGAAGGACATTCCGGTCATCCTGCTGACCGCGAAGGGTTACGAATTGGACGAAGAAGAACTGCGCGTCGAAAACGGCGTGCAGCAGGTGCTCTGCAAGCCGTTCTCGCCGCGCGAGTTGATCTCAATTGCCAATTCCTTGTTGGAGGCGGCAGTCACCCACTGAGAATTCTTGGATTTCGCAAACGGGTTCAATGTCCGATCCCAGCGAGTGATTCATGTTGGATTTCCTCTCCGAAAGAACGATCGCTCGGCACATGCTGACACTCGGCGGCATCGCGATCACGATGTCCTCGTTGGGGGCAATGCATCCGTGGATCGCGGGTTGCGGTTCGTTCCTCGTGATGACCATCGTGGTCGGAATCGTGGCTCTGCGAGGCGATGGCCGCGCGGCGGCCCTGATCGTCGCAGTCGCCGCGATGTTGAGTTCCGGTGTCTGCTGGTACAGCGACGGCGACCTGTCCCTGGTCCTCGCCTTGTTCGTCAGCATGTTTGGCACAGTCATCATGGGCTTGCTCAGTGCGATCGTCTGCAAGACCAGCCATAACCGCCTGCAAAAGATCAACGACCTGGAAACTCAACAATTGGAATTGGTTCGAAAGGTCTACGACTACGACGGCAGCACATGTTTGTCTGGTGAAATTCCGATCTTTGGGTTGAGTTCAAGCCCGGAAGCAGCGAGTCCGTCGGCCGAGAAGCCAGACACGGCGTTTGGCCAGTTGCTGTCAGAATTGGTCGAACCATCCGCCTCGCCGGTCATCAACCCGGATGTGTTTGACTTCGCGATGCTGCTGCTTTCGATGCAACAAATCGGGCACCGTTTGTCATCGGAACTGAAGTTCGATGCCCTGGTGTCCGCGATTCTGGATACGACGAAAGAAGTGCTTCGCTGCCAGCACGCGGAACTGCATCTGTGGAATGCTCGCGAAGAGCGATTCTCCAACGCCGTTCCGTCGGAAACCGCCCCACTTCCGGATTCGATGCGAGCCGTACTCATCCAAGCGGCCCCATTGCCAGCCTCGTTCGCGTGGGTCATGCAGCAACGTCGGATTTTGACCCAAAGAGATGTCCTCGCTGGGAAAGTGAAGGCTGCTGATTTGTCTGGCGAAACGCTGCCGAAAGCCATCGCGCCGTTGTTGGTTGGCAACGACCTGGTCGGTGTTTTGGTGGTCCATGACGCTGAAGACGAAGGTCCGACCTTCATCCGCATGTTGCATATCCTTGCCAACCATTGCGCTCTAAGCCTGAAGAACTCGCAGTTGTTCCGCACCATACAGGAAATGGGCCGCCGAGACGGGCTAACCGGCCTGCTACATCACGCTCCGTTCCTGGATGAATTGGAACGCTTGGTCGACGAGGCGCAGGCCCACAATCAACCTCTGACCCTCGTGATGAGCGACCTCGATCACTTCAAGGATTTCAACGACAACCACGGCCATCAAGCTGGCGACAAAGTGCTGCAAGAAGTGGCAAAGTGGTGGAGGGCGATCATGCCCGACCACGCAGTCCTGGGCCGGTATGGCGGTGAGGAATTCATCGGTGCGTTGCCGGGCGAATCTCTGAGCCGCGGCACCGAGTTGGCCGAAATGCTTCGCTCTGCACTGGCATCGCATCCCGTCAGTCACAATGGCATTCAATTGCACGTCACTGCCAGCTTTGGAGTCACAGAACTCGGCAATCCGGCAACCAATGCCACGCGGTTGATCCGCCTTGCCGATAAAGCTCTGTACCGCGCCAAAAATGATGGCCGCAATCTCGTGGAAACGCACGATCCGTTGCGTCCAGAAATTGCCATGTTGGCTGAAACCTCGCAGTTCTCGCTGCGATAGACCCTGGAGGATTCGACAATCATGGCGATCACTACGGAAACCTTCGGTCGAGTCCTAGTCGCGCACACGCCCGAAGAACTCAACGAAGAAAACGCTCGCGAGTTAATGAACGCTCTGGAGACTCCGGTCGCCAACGGGACGGTCTGTGTCGTCGCTCAAATGGATCGCACTGAGTCGCTCGACAGCGCAGGCCTGACGGCCCTTCTCGACCTGCGTGATGAGTTGCGACAGCACAACGGCAACCTCAAAGTCTGCAACCTGACCGAGACCGGCCAAAAGGTCTTCGAGCTGACTCGCTTGGACAACCACCTCGACACCTTTGATTCCGTGATCGATGCGGTCGCCAGTTTCCTGAGCGCGGGATAACCATTGTAGGTCAGGGGCGCTCGCTCATCTCAAACGCAACGGTTCTGAACAAAGCAGAAGTAGAGGAAAAGATCGCTGGGACGTTCTCATTGGGTGTGTTTTGGAAAGGCCCTTTGGGAATGGAGTCCCAGCGATGTGTGCGCAGATTAAGTT
>SYJG01000490.1 GCA_005798445.1 Planctomyces sp. | reverse complement strand
CCAACTTTGCCGCCTCGGCCTCCTCCTCCTCCGCCGTCCTCGCCATCGGTACCGAGTCGACCTTCTTCACCGACATTCGCTCTGCCACCTTTGCCGCCTCGCCCTCCTCCTCCTCCTCCTCCGTCCTCGCCATCGGTTCCGAGTCGACCTTCTTCACCGACATTCGCTCTGCCACCTTTGCCGCCTCGCCCTCCTCCTCCTCCTCCGTCCTCGCCATCGGTTCCGAGTCGACCGGCTTCAGTGGCAGCCCCTCTGCCACCTTCCGCGTTTCTGGGATCTTGTCTGCCATCTCGGCCAGCGCCACTTTCGCGAGTAGCGTCTGGCTTGTCCTCAACGAACACGCGCGCGACTGACGTACTGATGGAGAGCGCCACCACCGCACTTGTTACTAAAACGGCCAAGCCTGCGAACCAACGTCTTCGACTCATGATATTACCCTCCCGCTTAGGTGACGAAGATCACTGGGTGCAAAACAGCAGATCAGTTCGGTGTTTTTTGTAGATTGAGTAAACGGCGACGTCAATCAGAAAAGTTCAAGCTTGCACTAATCCGCTCGGACAACTGCCAATTCAGCAATTGTCCCAAGCCGTAGGCGATCTTCAACGATGCCAAAATCCATCCGACTTCATCGCTGCTGAGTCCCAATCCGCCAGCGTTGATCGGCGACTTCATTCCCGGCACAGCCGCCGAAAGATTCGTGCGACAGAAATAGAACGCTCCGTAGGTCAGCCACAGCGTCCACAACACGCCGCTTTCCGCCGATGATGACCGAGTCGTCAACGAACCGGGCACGACAGCGCCGGCAACGTCGGGGTTTGATTGAGCCTTCGTCTCGGTACGCACGGCGGACTCTCAGGCTGTCGTCGGAGGAGTTCGTTCTTTAGCGCACTTTTTGGTTGGAGTTCCGCCTTTAGGCGGTGGTGGAACCGGCTAAAGCCGGGACTCCAGCTCGAAGGTGCGCAGTCGGATTAGTCGTCTGCGTCCAGCGGTTCCAGAAACCAACCGGACTTTGAATAGGTCGAAGGTTCGGCATCGGGCAAGAGTTCCCCGGTGAGTTCGTGGATCGCCCAGCGGACGGCGAGCGATGTGGCATCCGGCCCAACCTTTGGTCCCAGGTACTTTCGTAGTTGCGGCACTTGCGACTTTGCGAGCATTCGACCAATCGACATGGCACTCGCGGTGCGGACGCGCGGACTTTCGGGAGGAACCGCTGCCGGAGATTCCGTCAGCCGGCCGATCATCTGCACCGCCAAGGATTCATCGGGCCGTTTCGCGTGCAGGAGTCCCAGCCCCCAGATCGCCGCGCTGCGTGAAAGCTCGCCGTGTGCTCCATCTTTCGGGAAGTAGCTGCGAAGCAGCGGATCGGCGGGCGCGTGCAGCATCAGGCCCAGAGCCTCGAACAAGTGAGCCACTTGCACATCAAGCTCTGGTGGAGTTGGTTGTTTGCGACGAATCTCCGTTTGTCGCGTGGCCTTGCTGAAGATTGCCGGCACCGTTTCGGGAACGGCCAGTTTCCGCAGTCCCCAAGCCGAAGCGATCATCACTTCGCCGCGAGAGGATTCCAGCAATTCCACGAACCGGAGAGCCGCCGGTTTGTGATCGAGGGCCGCGAGCAACAGCGCGGATTGTTCCTGTCCGCGCCAACGGTCGCCAGCCAGCAGATTGGTCGCTGACTGCCGGACGGCGGCATCCAATTCCGGCATCTTCGCCAAACCAAACAACGCATCGCGCACGTGACCGCGCAGGTCGGGATGCGGATCGTCCAGCAGCTTGGCAAGGACCGCGATTCGTTCCGACGTGGGACGTGCCACAAACGCATCGACTCCCTGTTGCCGAACCGGCGCGTCGTCGTTGTGCATCGCTTGCTCGGCAAGCGGCACCACCAAGTCGTGATCGATGGCATTGAGTCGTGACAGCGCAGCGGCAGCGACACTCGGTTCGAGATCACGAGCCAAGCGCAGCAACGCCGACCGCGCCGACTCGGAAGCGTGCCGATCCAACAGAGCCACGGCGCAGAGTCGATCCACGATCGTCGCGGCGGTCGGCTGCGTCAGTCGTTCGGACTCCGCTTCCAGACCTGCATCTTGCAGTCGACCAGCCGACCGAGCCGCCGCCAACCGGACAGCCGACGTTCGTCGCGAGTCGTGTGCGAGCGACAAAAGTCCCGGCACGGCTGAACTGTCGCCGGATTCTCCCAAACCGTTAATCGCCAAAAGCAGTTCGCGATGTCGCGTGTCCGTGGCATTCAGCCGACGTTGCCAAACGCTGCGAATCGGCTCGAACTTCCACTTCGCTAACGCCGGTTCGATCAGTTGCCGCAGATCGCTTCCGTGCCGTTGCGAGACGTCGAACAAGTCAGGAGCGGACTCCGTCGCCTCCAGCGCGATCAACGCGCGCGCAGCAGAGAAACGAGCGTTGGGATGTGTGGCCTCGGCAGCCACGATCTTCTGCAGCAGCGGTGCCGCCTCGATCAATTCCGGAACTCCGAAGCGGTGCGCTTGTGCGATCGCTTCGGCCGAAAGTCGTTGCAGGTCCGCTTCCGGTCGAGCCAGCGCGGCCAGCCACAGCGGCTTGAACTTCTTGTTGAATCCAAAAACCGGTTCAGGGATTCTCAACTCCGGGTCGGAATCCATCGCGAAGTCGGGACGAATTTCCTCTGCCGCCCACGCCGTCAGCGAAAGTCCCAAAGTCAGCCACAGACAAACCGCCAAACGCATGCAGCACTCCGATCAGGGGGGATTCATGGTCTTGCCACGCAGGTCCATCAACAGCGATTCGATCTGCCAATAATTCCGTTTCTCACCATGCTGCAGATCGGCGTTCGTCAGTTCGGGACGATCTGGATCGCCGCCAGAAACTCGCAACAGTAATCCTCCGTCGGCCGACACGTTCAACAGATCGGTGTCGGCGATGTCCAGCGTGAGCGTGCCGACGGGATCGATCCAGGTCTTCAACGACACAATGTCCGTGGAACGAGGGACAGCGATCTCCAGCTTTCCGACCGGCCCGGTGACTTGGATTTTCAGGTGCGCTCGCTCTGCTTGCAGGGGCAGCAATACCGAAGGAACCTGGAATCGCAACCACGTCGAAGATGGGACGGACTTTTCTTGCCAGAGGTGCTGTTTGAAATCCCACAGTGCGGGAGGGACCGTGCCATCCGGGCCGATCGTGGGTCGATACGGCAGCAGCGGAGCGGCAACCGCCACTTCGGTTCCCACGGGCGGACGCTCCCATTGCACCGGTACGGCCACCAACGCCGCGCCGAAAGACTTCGGGCGATCGCCAAATCGAAATCCGAGATCCCACGGATCGGACCAATAGAACAAATGAGCCGAGGCGGGGTACTCGCGTCGCTGCGGATTTGTCAGCAGATGCTGCAGCGTCTGCCGCCGGCGGTTTTGCTCGTCGGTCAAGAGGCCCGCCGACAGGAATTGCTCCAAGGTGAAGACGCTGTCAGCGTTCGCGACAAAAGTCCGGTCATCTTGGACCTCCACGCCGATGCGGCCATCGCGAGTCGCCAGCACCACGTCGGACGGTGAATGTCCCGCGCCGCCATGCAAGCGACCGATCACGCCTGCGGGACCAAAGGTTGCGCGGGCTTCGATGCGATCCGCCGTCGGTCCCGATTGTCGAAACATGGCGCTGCGCAGCCCGGCGGATCCGGGAAGATTCTCCCAATGCCAAGTCCCCAAGTCCGTCCAAATCATCCGCCGGGTGGTCCCTTTCAATCCGGTCATTTCGGGCATCAGCCAACCACCATGTCGCCCCGAAACGGTCGCAGTCCCTGTCTCCGGAGAGAACAGACCGGCGACTCCCTGCACGCAAACGTCGTCCGTTCCGGGCACCGCCTGCACGAACTGCACGCTCGCCACTGACGCCGGAACCGCGCTTCGCTGAAGCTGACCCAACAACACCAAGATGAGACTCACCACCAAACCCAAGCTGGGACCGATCGCGCCCATCAGTTCCAATCGATTCACTCGCCACAAGCAAATTCCAAGTCCGGCCAACAGCACGCTCAGACCGATCAGCAAACTGGCGACCAACCACCGCGACGGGATCGAATAGCCGACGTAATCGCGCACCTGCGGTTCCAGCATCTCCTCCGACAACAACGGCGCGGGACGCGGAGGAAAAAGTTCGGGGACCAGATTCTGCATGGGAGCCAAAACCACATATTTTCCAGCCGCTCGAGAACTGGTTTCTTCCGCTGTTCGCCGCCGCATCCAACCTTGTGGTCCTAAAGTCGTCACCAGCAGGCGACCCTCGCCGCAGTTCTTCGAGAAGGCGGCCGGCCAGCCATCGATCGAATAGGCGACGTCCACATCCGAAACGACCATGCGGACGAATTCCACCGGCCGCTCATATTCCTGAGTCCACCGCTCGCGGCCCAGCGCGTCCGCAGACTCCATGCGAACCGTCGTCAGCCCGACGCGGCCAACGACCTCACCTGTGAACTCGTCCCCCAACAACGACTCCAACACACGTGGATCGACGCGATCGAGCATGACCCACACACGCCCGCCACCAAACAGCCACCGCCGAATTGCCGAGAGACCCGCGCCGTCATTCACGATTCGGCTGTCCGCGATGACCAGTTGATCGAGAGCCTGCAAGCATTCCTCACCCGTGGGCAACATTCGATCCGACAGCAGTTTGATCTGCCGATCCAAGCCGGCTTGCGACCGCGCAGCGATCAGCAACTCGTAGGCGGCATCTGACTCATCGGATTGCGAGTCATCGTGTCTGTCAATCAACCCGGTCACCGGTGTGTCGACCGTTCGTCGCAAGATGGCCTCGTGCTGCAAATTTCCGGAATCGCTGCGGATCAGCACCTCGCGAGCCTGCCTGGCATCCATCACCAGCGACCGCAGATTGAACTGCGTCACGTCTGCGGAAACGTGCGGCACCAGAATCGGATGCCAAACTTCGATGCGCGACCTCGGTGGAATCCAAACGCGCCGGCCAAACTGCAGTGTCGGCTCCTCCTCGAAATAAGTTGTGGACAACAACTCCAGCGGCTCGCCGGTGGGATTGACCAATTGCACGTTCAAACTGCCCCACTTGCTAGGAACGTAGGCGTCCACGCCAAAAGGGGAGACCAGCGCAATCGAATGGCCAACGCGACCTTGAATCTCTTCGGACGCGACGCGTCCCACCAGCAGCAGCCATCCACAAGCAGCGAACAAGCCGACACGGTGCCAGTTTCGTTGAACGCGTTGTCTGCCAGAACGCATGTCGTGACCTGAGAAGATGATTGAAAGAAACTCCGAAGATCTTGTCGCAATGACGAACCGCAACCACGGTATCGCGAGTCCGTTCAGCCGACCACTCGCGGATGCGGAGTTCTCGTGGCTTGGAATCTGCCAGTGGCGCACCGCTACGATTGATTCCGCGCAGCAAAGATTAAGACTTTTGTCGCTGCGACGCATCGGGTTATCTGGACTGCGGCCTCGCCACACCAAGCGGGAAAGTGATCGTCACGAATACAACGCCGCGATGGGTTGGCCGCTGCTAATTGGGTACGGGCGATTCGAGCTGTCGTAGAAGTGACCGGCTGGGTCGATCCCCAGCGCGTGAAAGATCGTGGCGGTGACATCCCATGGGCCGTACTTCGTGCTGATCGGGTACGCGGCCTGTCGATCGGTCGCACCGACAGTCGTTCCGCCGCGCACACCCGCTCCGGCCAAGACAATCGAGTACGCCGCCGCCCAATGCTTGCGGCCGGGGGAGGCTCCCTTGAACTTCGATTCGAGTGCGACCAGCGGCGCACGGCCGAACTCGCCGAGACACACGACGAGCGTTGTCTCCAAAAGCCCTCGCTGGTCGAGGTCTTCTAGAAGCGCCGAGAAACTCTGATCGAATCGGGGCAACAAGCTGCGGCCCATCACGTCGAAGATGTCGTTGTGCGTGTCCCAGCCGAATTGCTCTTCTTCGTCGGGGTACTTGTCTTGGCCTCGGTTCGAGTGGTTCCAGACGACTGTGACGAGCGGCACCTCGGCCTCGATCAGTCGTCTCGCGAGCAAGCAGGCTTGCCCTGGCCGGTGCCGGCCGTAGCGGTCGCGAAGCGCAGACGGTTCCGCATCGAGATCGAGCGCCTTCCGCGCGGCGGGGCGGTCGAGCATCTCGTAGGCTTGCTGATACAGCGTCTGCATGTCGATCGTCGGCCGAGCGGCTTGCTGCCGGATCGGCTCCAATTGGTTGAGCAGTCGGCGGCGAATCGCCTGCCGTTCCGAGCTCAATTCTTCCTGCCGTTCCAGTCCTGGAATTGCGGGCTGGTCGGTCGTCAGATCGCCAATCACGAGCGAATCAAATCGGCGGCCGAGCAGTCCCGCGTATTGTCCCGGGCCAGGCTCAAACGGAACGAGGGCCGGACCATTCACGAGCACCGACGTCCGCAAAAACTTCGATCTCGGCCGCACTTGTTCGAGCACCGAGCCGAAGAACGGATGATCGGTCTCGCGCGGCGGAGGATTCGACGTGATCCGCTGGTGATACTGCCCGGTTAATGTCAGATAGAGCGCCGAGCCATGATCGAGGTCTTCATGCGACATCGACTTCACGATCGCGTACCGATGCGCCAGTTTCGCCAGCCGAGGCAAATGCTCGCACAGAAACGTTCCGGGGACCGACGACTCGATCGCACCGAACTGGCCGCGCACTTCCAGCGGCGCATCGGGTCGCGGATCGAACGTTTCGAGCTGACTCTGCCCGCCGCTCGCAAGGACGATCAACACCGACTTCGCGCGACCGAAGCCAGCTCCTCGCGATCCTTCGTCCGCACGAGCAGACTGCTGCCGCAGCACCTCGCCCAAAAGGGCGAGGCCGGCACCGCTGGTCATGTTCAGCCACTCGCGACGACGCATCAAAGTTCTCCGGTCGCGACTACCATAATCGGCAACGAACTCTTCGCAAGGTCGCCCACCCTGGAGTGCTGCGGCTCGACGCAGCCCTCCATTCGGTCGCACGAGTTGGCGTTCTGGTTCGAGACATCGTGGTCGTGATGATCCGCGATGACGTCCTTGTTCACGATGACCTGTTCTGCTCCCTCCGACTTTTTTCTTCGCCGTGATGGAGGGCGTTGTCGAGTCAACGCACTCCAGAATTATGGCCGCTCCTTTGTCACGCGTCTGTAGGCCCAGAGTATCAACGACTTCAGTCGCCGCTCGCCTTCGAGGAAATCATTCGGAGGCAACGAATCACGCAGAATTCGCTCAGAGGGCGTGCGGGAAGATAAGAGTTCTGGACAAGGAAGTCCTGCCCGCCTTACGAGTCCGCCGTTGTGAACTGGTAGAACCATCAATACGCAGCGGAGGATTGGCATGGACGCCCAGGAACAAATCCGAAAGCCCTATCCGAGTG